>DATLHN010000170.1:0-2420 GCA_035539875.1 Armatimonadaceae bacterium | reverse complement strand
TGGTCATCGCGCACCCGGGGCACGAGCTGCGGGTACACGGGTGGCTGGAGCGGGCCAAGCCGCTCGTCTTCGTGCTGACCGACGGCTCGGGGAGCCAGCGCGAGAGTCGTCTGGAGCACACGACGCGCCTGCTGGAGAGCGTAGGCGCGACGTCCGCGGTGTCCACGTACGGGCGGTTCACCGACCGGCAGCTTTACGATGCGCTCCTCGCGGGTGACCACGTGCTGTTCCGGGGTCTTGTCGGGGAAATCACCCGCGAAATCGGCGCGGTGGAGGACGTCGCGTACGTCGTCTGCGACGCGCTGGAGGAGTACAACACCGGCCATGACCTCTGCCACCTGATCGCGGGTGCGGTCGCGCGGGAAGCAGGGCTGCCGCTTTACGACTTTCCCCTGATCGGGCGGCCCGACGCCTGCCCCGCGGCGCTCGAAGCGGGTGCGCTGCGGCTATGCCTGGACGACGCAGCACTGGCGCGCAAGATCGCGGCGGCGCGGGCCAACCCGGACCTGACCGACGAGGTGGAGAGGGCGCTGGCGACGGTCGGGGCGGACGCCTTCCGGGTCGAGTGCCTGCGTCCCGTGCCTGCCGATGCGGCGGATAGGACGACCGCGTTTCCCGCCGCGGGGAAGCCCCACTACGAGGTTTACGGTGAGAAGCAGGTGGCTGCCGGGCTGTACGATACCGTGATCCGGCGAGCGGAGCACGTCGCGCCGCTCGCCGCCGCGCTGCGGAAGGGGCCGTCGCCGGGTTCGCGGGCGGCGGCGTAACGCCCATGATGCGGGTCCTGCTCACCAACAACACACTGCGCCTGCGCGCGGGCACCGAACTGTACGTCCGCGACGTCGCGCTCGCGCTGCTCGCGCGGGGGCACAAACCCGTAGCCTACAGCACGGACCTCGGCGAGGTCGCGGGCGAACTGCGCGCGGCCACCATACCCGTGATCGACGACCTGGACGCGCTCGGGGAGCCGCCCGACCTGATCCACGGCCAGCACCACCTCGACGCCATGAGCGCGATCCTGCGCTTCCCCGGCGTTCCGGCCGTCTACTTCTGCCACGGCTGGCTGCCCTGGGAGGAGATGCCGCCGCGCCACCCGCGCATCCGCCGGTACGTGGCCGTGGACGCCCTGTGCCGGGACCGGCTGGTCTGCGAGGCGGGCGTCGCACCGGAGCGGGTGCGCCTCGTCCTGAACTTCGTGGACCTCGTCCGCTTCGCGCCGCGGCGGGAGCCGCTGCCCGCCCTACGGCCCCGCCGCGCGCTGGTCATGAGCAACGCCGCCTCCGAGGGGACGTTCCTTCCCGCCGTGCGAGAAGCGTGCTCGCGGGCAGGGGTGGCGACCGTGGACGTCGCCGGGGAGGCCAGCGGGAACGTCTGCGCGCGGCCCGAGGACATACTTCCGGGCTACGATCTGGTCTTCGCCAAGGCGCGCGCCGCGCTGGAAGCGATGGCGGTCGGCGCGGCGGTAGTCCTCTGCGACGCGCGCGGCGCGGGGCCGCTGGTCACGACGGACAACCTGGACGAGCTGCGCCCTCTGAACTTCGGCGTCCGCACCCTGCGCCGCCCGGTGAGCGCGGACGCGCTCGCCGAAGAGATCGCCCGCTACGACCCCGCGGACGCCGCCGCGTTGAGCGCGCGCGTCCGCGCCGAGGCCGGAAGCGAGCAGGCAATCGACCGGATTCTGGAAGTCTACGGGGAGGCGATGGCCGCCCCGGAGACCCGGGACGCCGACGACGAAGCCCGCGCCGCCTACCGCTACCTGCACGCCGTTTCTCGCGGCGTCAAGGAGGCGCAGGCGCTTCGCCCCGCGTTCACCCGCGCCGAAGCGGAAGCGGAGCGGCTGCGCGCCGAGGTCGCCGCCTGCCACACCCACGCGGGCGAACTGCGCACCGAGGTCGAGAGCCTGCGCGCCGAGCGCGACCTCGCCCGCGCGGACCGCGCCGCCCTGTCACGGACCACCGCCGTCCGCCTCAAAGACCGCCTGGCGAATGGTCCTGCCCTCCGTTTACTGCGTCCTCTGGCGCGTCGCCTGGCAGGATTGGGGGACGGCGGTGGTCCGTGAAAGAGGCGGGAAGGAAGTGAGTATCATGACTCCGTCCGTGAAGATGCACCTGTCGCTGAACGTGGCGAGCGTGGAAAGGAGTGTGGCGTTCTACGAAGCGTTCTTCGGGAAACTGCCGCACAAGCGGCGGCCCGGCTACGCGAACTTCGACGTTGAGACGCCGCCACTGAAACTGGCGCTGAACGAGCGCGCGCCGTCGGAGGGCGTCGAGGCGGCACGCCTGGACCACCTCGGGCTTCAGGTGGCGACCCGTGAGCAAGTGGACGCCGCGCGGGACCGCCTGACGGCAGCGGGTCTGGCGACCTTCGACGAGAAGGACACGACCTGCTGCTACGCGCTCCAGGACAAGATCTGGGTCCAC
>DATLHN010000169.1:0-2362 GCA_035539875.1 Armatimonadaceae bacterium | reverse complement strand
CGCCCGGGGCCGCCGCGCTGCTGGAGCGGGCGGCGAAGCGGATCGCGGAGCTTCGGGCGGAGCTGGAGGGCGACGAGTCGAAGGCGGCGGTCGCCGTGCCCGCGGCGCGGATCGCGACCGAGGTCGGCGACCGGCTGGCGGGCTGGTATGCGTTCTACCACGAGTACGACCCGGTTTTCGACTGGTGGGTGGAGACGCCGTACCGGGCGCTGGAGGAGGCGCTGAAGGAGTACGCGGTCTTCCTGCGCGAGAACGTCGCCGGGGCAGTGGGCGACGCCGTGGTGGGCGAGCCGCTCGGGCGCGACGCGCTGATCGCGGAGCTTCGGCACGCGCAGGTGCCGTACGACCCGGAGAAGCTGATAGCCGCCGGGCGCGGGGAGATGGCGTGGTGCGAGGCCGAGATGCGCCGCGCCGCCGCGGATATGGGCCTGCCGGGCGACGACTGGCGGGCGGCGCTGGACCGGGTGAAGAACCTGCACCTCGCGCCGGGCGGGCAGCCCGCGCTCGTGCGTGACCTGGCGTACGAGGCGATCGCGTACGTCGAGGAGAACGACCTGGTGACGGTGCCGCCGCTGGCGCGCGAGTGCTGGCGCATGGAGATGATGTCGGCGGAGCGACAGAAGGTCAGCCCGTTCTTCCTCGGCGGCGAGACGATCATCGTGTCGTTCCCGACCGCCGCGATGGAGCACGAGCGCAAGCGCATGAGCCTGCGAGGCAACAACCCGGCGTTCGCGCGGGCGACGGTCCACCACGAGCTTATCCCCGGGCACCACCTCCAGATGTTCTCGATGGAGCGAAACCGCCCCTACCGCCGCCTCTTCTGGACCCCGTTCTGGATCGAGGGGTGGACGCTACATTGGGAGATGCTGCTCTGGGAGCGCGGATTCGGGCGCACCCCGGAGGAGCGGATGGGGATGCTCTTCTGGCGGATGCACCGGGGCGCGCGCGTCGTCTTCTCGCTGGAGTACCACCTGGGGGAGCGGACGGCGGCGCAGTGCATCGACCTGCTGGTGGACGAGGCGGGCCACGAGCGGGACAACGCGGTGGCGGAGGTGCGCCGCTCGCTCGAAGGCAACTACGGCCCGCTCTACCAGGCGGCGTACCTGCTCGGGGGCTGGCAGATGCACGCGCTGTACCGCGGACTGGTGACCGAGGGCGGCGTAATGACCGACCGGGAGTTCCACGACACGGTGATGCGCGAGAACATCATGCCGGTCCCGACCCTGCGCGCCCTGCTGACCGGCGCGGACGCCCCGGCCCCCGGCGAGTCGCTGCCGGAGTGGCGTTTCCTGGCGTAAGAGCCACGGCGAAGATTCGGGTCCCCCAGCCCGCCTCAACCGATTCAGGAGAGATGACAAACGTCCGTCGTCGCTTGCCGCGAGCCTGGTGGCGTCACCGTATAAGGCGAACGCGTGACCAAAGCCATCACTTGCTACACCGACCGAACGTTCCAGGGTTTTCAAGCTCCTGAAACGCCTTTACTCGCCGGTCTTTCATAATTAAGGCATCAGTGATGAAGGAATTGATCTTTCTTATTTCTGTCCTGGCCTCATTCGCGTTAGCCTTCTCTATAACCGTACTGGTAGAGAGGAGAGGCCCGGCTAGCAGCCTGTTCCTGATTGCAATGATGCTGTTTCCGTTTGTTATGTTGTTCGTTTTGAGAACGGCTACGAGTTTGCCTATCGATTGGCCAGGGGTTATTGCTTCATTTTATGGCGGGTGTTTGTTTGCCTACCATCTCATTAAAAAGAAGCGCGCGCGGGACGTTTAACGTCGTGAGTGCATGACGCCTGGCGGTTACCCTTGGGCAAGGGCGACGATGACCCGACGCCAGCGTGGTGGAGACGCCGCGCGAAGGCCGCTAAACAGGTGGAACTTTCGGGCGCGGCGGACGCCTAATAGAGCAGCCCGTTCCGCTTCGAGCTTCCTCAGCCCGAACATGGCGGCGTGGGTCAGGGGGAGGGTACTGGTAATACCCTCCCCCGAACTATTCCCCCTTCCCCTGCTCCCGCGATGCGGCGGCGCGCGGCGGCGCGGCGTCCTTCGGGGCGAGCCGCTCCTGCGCGTGCTCCAATTCCCGCTCCAGGAAGAAGTTCAGCGCGGTGCGCAGCACGGCGATCGCCGCGAGCTGCCCGATCTCGTTCCACGTCGGCGCGACCGCGGTCTTGAGGATGTCCGCCCCGAGCGCGAACTCCAGCGCCAGCGCGAGCGAGCGGCCGAGCGACAGGCGAATCTCGTCCCGGGGTATCGTGCCGCCCGCGGGGCGCAGGACGTTGGCGAGGTACCCGAACAGCGCGCGCAGCGAAGCGATCCCGATGACGAGCGCCGCCGCGGTCTCGGCCAGGCGGGCGAGGTTCAGGGT
>DATLHN010000168.1:0-8566 GCA_035539875.1 Armatimonadaceae bacterium | reverse complement strand
GAGGCGGTCCGCCCGCTCGTCGTGGGCATGGACCCGTACGCCCTGTCGCGCCTGGAGTTTACGCTGAGCGGGCGGGACGAGGACACCCCCTTGCGCGAGCCGTCCCGGGCCTACGCGGACGTGCAGCCGTGGGAGGGAAAGCTCGGATCGCCCGCGCGCACCTTCGGCGCGATCGAGGTCGCCTGCCTGGACCTGATCGGGCAGGCGACGGGCCGCCCCGTCTGCGACCTGCTCGGGGGGCGGTTCCGCGACTCGGTGCCCTTCTCGGCGTACCTGTTCTACAAGCACGCGGGCGTCGGCGGGACGGACGGACTGGCGGGCGAGAGCCGCGCCGCGCGGGAGCGGGACGACTTTCTCACCCGCGAGGCACTGGACGCCGAATCGCTCACCCGGCAGGCGCTCGACATGTGCGCCGAGCACGGGTTCCAGTCGCTCAAGCTCAAGGGGGGCGTCCTGCCGCCCGACGAGGAGGTGCGGACGCTGTTTTCGCTGCGCGAGGCGTTCGGACCCGACACGCCGCTGCGCATCGACCCGAACGCCGTCTGGAGCGAGGAGACCGCGGTGCGATGGGGCCGCGAGATGGCGGGCATCCTCGAATACTACGAGGACCCGGTGAAGGGCAAGGAGGCGATGGCGCGGGTCGCCCGCGAGGTCTCGATGCCGCTCGCGACCAACATGTGCTGCGTCTCGTTCGCCGACCTGCCGGAGACGCTGCGGCTCGGGTCTATCGGCATCCTGCTCTCGGACCACCACATCTGGGGCGGCCTGCTAAACTCGGTCAAAGCGGCGAAGGTCTGCCAGGCGTGGGACCTGGGCCTCTCGATGCACTCGAACAGCCACCTCGGCATCTCACTGCTGGCGATGACGCACCTCGCGGCGGCGATCCCGAACCTGACGTACGCGTGCGACACGCACTACCCCTGGCAGACCGAGGAGGTTCTGGCGGGCGGCAAGCTGCGCTTCAGCGGCGGTTCCCTCCCCGTGCCGACCGAACCCGGCCTGGGCGGCAGGATCGACCCGGACGCGCTGGCCGCGCTCCACGAAAACTACCGGCGCGCGGGCCTGGCGCACCGCGACGACGTCCTCGAAATGCAGAAGATCGAACCCGGATGGAGACCCCGCACGTGGTAAACCGCAATCGCGACCCCTTCGTCGACGCCGACGGCAGCCCGCGCACGCTGAAAGGCGCTGCGATCCTCTCCGCGTCCCCGCACGTCGCCGAGATGGCGGGCCTCCTGGGGTTCGACACCGTCTGGATCGACGTCGAGCACGGCGGCCCGAGTTTCCACGACGTAGAGGCGCTGTGCATGGCCGCCGAGGCGGGCGGGGCGGTCCCCACGGTGCGCCTTCCGGACCACCACCGGCACCACATCCTGCGCGCGCTGGAGGTCGGGGCGCGCATCGTGGTCGTGCCGATGGTCAACGACGCGGCGACGGCCCGCGAGATCGTGCGCCACGGCAAGTTCCCGCCGCTCGGGGAGCGCGGCTTCAACACGCGCAGCCGCGGCCTGGACTACGGCCTGGGCGGGGTGGAAAAGATCACCGAGACGTTCGCCGACGCCAACGCCTGCACGCACCTGATCGCGCAGATAGAGACCGTGGAGGCGGCGCGCAGCGTCGCCGAGATCTGCGCCGTGGACGGCCTTTCCGGCGTGCTGGTGGGCCCCGGCGACCTGTCCGTGAGCCTGGGCAAGACCGGGCAGTTCGGCGACCCCGAGCTGATCGCCCTGGTCGAGGGCGTCATGCGCGCCGCGCGCGCCGCGGGCAAGCACGCGGGCATTCTCGTCGCCCCCGGCCCGATGCTCGACGCCGCCCGCGCGGCGGGCTGCGACCTCTACTTCTGCGCCGGCGACGTCAACGACCTCGCCCGCGCTTGGCGCGCCGTACTCGCCGCCGTGGGGGATTGACCACCAGGGCGCAGAGGACACAACGGGGGGCAGAGCAACATGAACCCGGAGTTCCTGGTCGGCGCGGACGTTTCCATGCTGGGCAGGATCGAGGAGTTGGGAGGCGTCTTCCGGGAGGAGGGACGCCCCAAAGACCCGCTCGCGATCCTGGCCGCGGGCGGCAGCAACTGTTTCCGCCTCCGGCTCTTCGTCCGGCCGAACGGGAAGGAGGGGGTGGTCAACGACCTACCCTACACGCTGGCGCTCGCCCGGCGGGTGAAATCCGCGCGGGCAAGGCTGCTGCTCGACTTCCATTACTCCGACACGTGGGCGGACCCCGGCAAGCAGTTCAAGCCCGCGGACTGGACGGACCTCGACTTTAACGCCCTGGAGGCGAAGGTGGAGAGCTACACCGCCGACGTCCTCGCGCAGTTCCGGTCGGCGGGCGTTCTGCCCGACGTCGTCCAGGTGGGCAACGAGGTGACGCCGGGCATGCTCTGGCCCGACGGTAAGCTGGACGGCAGTGAGGACGAGTCGTGGGGCCGGTTCGTCCGACTGCTGAACGCGGGCATCCGCGGCGTGAAGAAGGTGCCCGCGGGCGGCGACCGGCGGGCCGAGATCATGGTCCACATCGACCGCGGCGGCAACTGGCCCGCCACGAAGTGGTTCTTCGAGAACCTGACCCGGCGCGGCGTCGCCTTTGATCTCATCGGGCAGAGCTATTACCCTTGGTGGCACGGGACGCTGGACGACGTGAAGAACAATCTTCGGGAGACGGCGCGCGCGTTCGGGAAGGGCGTCGTGATCGTCGAGACCGCTTACCCGCACCGGAACGCGCGCCGCTGGTCGGAGGAGAAGAACATGGCGTGGCCGGTCTCGCCGGAGGGGCAGCGGCAATTCCTGGCCGACCTGGTCGCCGCCGTGCAGGCGACGCCCGGGGGCCACGGGCGCGGCGTACTCTACTGGTACCCGGAGGCGCTGCCCGTTGGCGGCATGACGATCTGGCACGGCGGCGCGACCGCCCTCTTCGACGAGACGGGCAGCGCCCTCCCGGGCGTCAGGGCGCTCCGCCCCCCAGCGGCATGACGCACGGGATGACGTACGGACCTTTCGGAATGACGGCGACGCGGGCATTCGGGCCGCAGTCGGACAGGGCTGCGGCGAGCGCCCCCTCGACCGTGGCGGCGGGGCGGACGAAGAGGCGCGCGAGCGTGTCGGCGGGGACGCCCGACGCGACGCACCAGACGGCGTGGTCGCGCGTCGCCTTCGCCAGCTCCTCGATCTGCCACTGATCCGGAATGTACGCCCATCCGGGCTGCTGCATCCGGGCGACGAGGTCCTGGAGGTCGTCGGTCTCCAGGAGGGTCCGGGTGAAGTGCGGGCCGCCCACGCCCTCCGAGCACTCGCTGGCGATGATGATGTGCCCGCCGGGGCGGACGATCCCCATCGCGCCGACCATCCCCTTGACCGCCTGGTAGTAGGTCGCGTCCAGCGGCCAGCCCCCGCCGCTCGTGACGGCTATATCGACCGGTTCGGGGATCGCCGCGCGCACCTGCGCGGCGACGAACGCCACCCCCTCGCGCCACGCGGCGACCATCTCGCCCGCGAAGACGCCGGTCACGCGCCGCTGCGCGTCCAGCGTCACGTCCACGATCAGGTCGGGCGGGGCGAAGCGCGCGGCGATGAGGGTGTTCTCCTCATGGACCGGGTTGCCGTCGAGGACGCCGTTGGTGGCGTTCGGGTGCTCCAAAAAGCGCGGCGAGTGCCACGCCTGCACCGTCTCCAGCGCCGCGATGCCCGGCATCACCATCTTGCGCCCGCCCGAGTACCCGGCCATGAAGTGCGGCTCGATCAGGCCGCAGGTGACGCGCAGATCGGCGTCGAGGTAGTGCGTATCGAGCGACACCGGTACGCCGCGCTCGGTGACTCCGAGGAAGCGGTTCGTCGCCGGATCGGTGCAGACGTGGTTGACGATGCGCACGCCCGACGCCAGCACCTCACGCCCTAGCATCGCGATCAGTTCCTTGCCCTCGTTGGGCCGGTGCGTCCCGGTCGCTATGAGGATGGTGACCCGCTCCGGCGGGATGCCGCCCGCCGCCAGCGCGTCGAGGACCGGCGGGAGCACGGTCGCGTTCGGCACCGGGCGCGTGATGTCGCAGATCACCACGCAGGCGTTATGCTTCCCCCGGGCGAGCGCGGCGAGCGGCGGCGTCCCGACGGGCGCGCTCAGGGCGGCGCGCACGCCGACCCCGGGGTCGGCGAGCGGCGGCGCGGGAGTCAGCCCCAGGACGTGCGCCACGTTCGCGCCGGGCAGTTCGACCGCCATTCCCTCTTTGCCGTAGTCCAGCACGATCTGCACGTTATGAGTCTACCGTTTCACCCGCCTTCCGCCTGTACAATGGAAGCGGAGGAGTACAGCGGCATGATCATCACCATTACGGTTCCCGATGACCTGGCGGCGCGCATACAGGCCCTGCCAGAGGCGAGTCGCGACATGAACCAGTTTGCCGTGTCCGCCCTCGCCGCCCGGGTCGAAGCACTCGAGGTCGGGCAGGACGCCGTACCCCTACGCCCGTACGCGGAGTACGAAAGCCGTGAGGCGTACATCGCTTCCGCCCTCGCGGGCGCACCCGGGTCTGGAGTGGAGCAGGAGACTGCTGCGGGCATCGCCGCAGGCATCGCGGACGAGGTGGGAGGTGACCTCCTGACTCTCCAAGAGGCGCAGTCCCACTTCGAGGCTGAGTACGAGAAGGCGAGGACGGAACTCCGGCGCGTTAGCCGGGGAGCCCATTGAACCCGTGGCCGAGGCCGACACGCCGGACGAGCAGCCCGTCGTTTATGCCGTCCGCATCAGTAGTCAGGCAAACCAGGATGCAGCATTCGCCGCCGCTTACCTCAGCGAAGCCACGTCCGATGAGAACCTGGGCCGCGCCTGGTACGCGTCGCTGCAGCAGGCTATAAGCGCGCTGTCTATCTTTCCCACGGCCCACGCACGTTCCGAGCGCGAAAGCCGCCACTTCGGATTTTCCATCCGGCGCATGATCTTTCGACACTCCCCGAACGGTGCCGCCTACCACGTCTTCTACAGGGTACGCGAAGGGGACGACGGCCCCACAGTCATCATTTCTGCACGTCCGTCACGCCAGCCGAAGATCCCTCACTCGCGCCGAGGCGCGGGAGATCGCGGACAACCAGTAGGCCGCCGACCGGGCTACGCGCCGCGGGCGGCGCGGAAGCGGTCGAGGGCGACGGCGAAGACGATGATCGCGCCGGTGACGATCTCCTGCACCCAGTTCGCCAGTTCCAGCTTTGTGCAGCCGTTGGCGACCGTGGTCATGATGAGCGCGCCGATCAGGGTGCCGAAGATGCTGCCGCTGCCGCCCGACAGGCTCGCCCCGCCGATGACGGTCGCCGCGATGATGTCCAGCTCGTAGCCGGTCGCCGTGGTCGGGTCGCCGAGGGTGAGGTAGGAGAACTGGAGAACGCCCGCCAGCCCGGCGAACGCCGCTCCCAGCAGGAAGACGGCGAGTTTAACGCCCTCGACCGGGATGCCGCTAAGCCGCGACGCCTGCTCGTTCGCGCCGATGGCGAAGACGTAGCGTCCGAAGCGCGTGTAGCGCAGGAGCACGTTGACCAGGACGCTCAGCACGAGCATCATCCAGACGCCCGCCGGAAACAGCATCCAGCGCTGGCCCTCTCCGAGCGTGTTCAGGAGGCCGTTCAGCCACGTCTGCGGGGCCTGCACCACCGTCTCGCCGGCGAGGCCTTTCGCCAGGCCGCGCAGCGCGCCCCAGAGGCCGAGCGTGACGATGAAGGGGGAAAGTTTCAGCCGGGTGACGAGCAGCCCGATGAGCAGGCCGCCGAGCGCGCTGGCGGCCACCCCGCCGAGCGCGCCCAGGAGCGGCGGCGCGCCCTTCGCCAGCAGCAGGGCTACCACTACCGTGCAGAGCGCGATGTTGGAGCCCACCGACAGGTCGATGCCGCCGGAGACGATCACCAGGGTCATCCCCAGAGCGGCCGTGCCGACCACGGCGGTCTGGAGCAGGATCAGCTGGGCGTTGTCGGCGGTCAGGAACGCCGCCGGGCGCAGCGCCCCGAACAGGGCCACCACGAAGACGAGGCCGACCAGCGGCCCGAAGCGCCGGAGCGCGTCGGACCAGACGGCGCGTCGTGTCGTCTCGTACGCCACGGGCGCGCTACCCGCCGACCAGCGCCTTGATGTCGGGCGTGCCCAGGTTCTCCTTATCGACCACCGCGACGCCGGTGTCCACCGAAGCGGGGACCTCCTCGCCCTTGATGACGGAGACGAGCGTCTTCACGCCCTCGTAGCCCATCTTCTTCGGGTTCTGTACCACGAGCGCGTTTATCTCGCCCTTGTTCAGGCCGTCGAGGAGCGATTCGGAGGAGTCGAACCCGACGAACTTGACCTTGCCCGCCAGTCCGTTCTGGCGTAGCGCGAGGAGCATCCCGGCCGTGGACGACTCGTTGGGGCAGAAGACGCCGTCGGCCTGCTTGAGCTTGTCCACCAGGTTCATCGCGGCGTTCTTGGCTTCGCCGACCGTCGCGCCCGCGTAGCGGTTGTCCACGATCAGCTCGATGCCCGGGTTCTTCTGGATGGCCTCCAGGAAGCCCGCCTCGCGCTCCATCGTGCTGGCCGACCCGACCTGGTAGCGCAGGAGCACGACCTTGCCCTTGCCACCGAGCAGCTTGGCCAGCCGCTCCCCGCCGAGCTGCCCGCCCTTGCGGTTGTCGGTGGCGACGAACGAGGCGAAGTCCTTGCCCTGCTCGCCCTTGAGCGCGGAGTCGAAGATGACCACGGGTATCTTCGCCTGCGCCGCGCTCTGCACCGGCTTAACCAGCGCGGTGTCGTCGAGCGGGGCGAGGACGATGCCGGAGACCTTGTCGGAGACGAACTGCTGGACGATGCCGATCTGCTGCGCCCGGTCGTTCTCCTTCAGCGGGCCCTTCCAGACGATCTTGACGCCCAGCTCCTTGCCCGCCTCCTGCGCCCCGGCCTCGACGGCCTTCCAGAACGAGTGCGTGGTCCCCTTCGGGATGACGGCGATGGTCAGGTCGCCGCCTCCCGCCCCACTGGCCGGGGGCGCGGGAGACGCCCCGGCGACGGGGCTGCCGCTGGAGGGCGCGGGCGGGTTGTTGCACCCGGCGGCCGCCAGGGCCGACAGCGCGGCGAGCGCGGAGACGATAAGGGCGGAGCGGCGCGAAAGGGTTCGGTTGGGCATCTTTCCTCCGGAGCAGCCGTGCTCGCGGCGAGTCGTTGACGAGGCGTGCGCTTGCTGCCTGTTCCTCCTGATTGTGCGGCGGAGGGGTGGGTGCTCCCGCGGATGCTTCCGAGACCAGGCCTCTCGCCTACCGCCGCAGGCGGGTCAGCAGCTCGACGTGGGCGGTCTGGGCGAACATGTCGAACGGGGTGACGCTCTCGACAACCCAGCCGGTGCCGCGCAGGGCGCGCAGATCCCTCGCCGCACTGGCGAGGTCGCAGGAGATAAGGGCGAGACTGCGCCCGAAGTCGAAGCGCGTCGCGAGGTTCCCCAGGCCCGTGCGGGGCGGGTCCGCGACGACGAAGTCGGCGTTCAGCCCCTCCTCCTTGCGGCGGCGCGCCAGGAACCGCTCGACCGTGTTCTCGACCACCGTCATGCGCTCGGAGAGGCCGCGCCGCTTCGCCTCGGCGCGGGCGGACGCCGCCAGCGCGGGCTCCGATTCGACCGCCGCGACGGCGCTCAGGCCCATCGCCGCCAGCGGCAGGGCGAAGTTGCCCGCGCCAGAGTAGAGGTCGAACGCGGACTGCGCGCCGCTCTCGCGGGCGAAGGCGCAGACCGCCTCGACGAGCTTCTCGTTGACCGCCGCGTTCACCTGCGCGAAGATGCCGGGGGTGGCGTGCATCACCTCGATGTCCGCCGCCATGCGCCGGAGCACCGTCTCCTCGCCGAACTGGGCGACGATGCCGCCGCCCGCCTCGACCGCGCCGCCCGCGAACCTACCCTTAAGCCTCTCTACCAGCGCCGTGACGGCGGCGACGCGCAGGATGCGGTCGGCGCGCAGCACGCCGAACAGGCCGTTCTCGCCCGCCTCGACCGCGAGTTCCATCTTCACGCCCACCGGGACCAGGCCGGAGAGGTGGAAGCCGGAGCCGAGGAGGCCGTCGATCTCCGGGACGGAGATGGGGCAGGTGTCTACCGGCAGGAGGGTGTGGGAGCGGCGGCGATAGTAGCCGACGTTGCCTTTCTGGTCGACGTGCAGGGTGACGCGACGCCGGTAGTGGTACGGCGGGCCGGGCGTCACCGGCGTGATCCGGTCGACGATGTCGGCGTGTCCGCCGGTGCGGAACGCGCCCCGAACCATCTCCTCTTTGGCGGCGAGCTGCGCCGGGTAGGTCAGGTGCTGGATGTCGCAGCCGCCGCACGTCCCGAAGTACGGGCAGCGCGGCTCCGTGCGCGGCTGCTCGGGTGCGGCCTCCTCGACGGCGATCAATTCGCCGTCGAGGTAGCGGGGGTGCCGCCGGACGACGCGCACGCGCGCGATCTCGCCCGGCGCGGCGAACGGCACGAACGCCGTCATGCCGACCATCTCCGGCTCCTCGGGTCCCCCGGTGACCTTGCCGACCGCCGCCCCGCCGACCGCGATGCCGTGGAAGCGGACCTGTACTTCGTCTTCTGTGTAAG
>DATLHN010000167.1:0-2752 GCA_035539875.1 Armatimonadaceae bacterium | reverse complement strand
TGACCTGGCTTCGGCGCGAGCTTCGGGAAAGCGGGCAGGCGCGGCGATTTGCCGTTCATGACGTCGTGGATGTTCGTGACCGCGTGGACAGCCGGTGCGGCCACGGCGGCGGGGGCGTCCGCCCAGGAATATCCCGCGCGCAGCAGCCCGGTCGCCAGCAGGAAGGAGGCCGCGAGGGCGCGGCGGGTGAGTTTGGTTCTCGTATTCATGGGTGTGATCTCTCTCACCGTCTCTTCTGGCCCGCCCCGCCTTCCGGCGGGGCGGGCCGATCTGCTTTTATGACTACTCCGCGCGCTTGAAGCGGCTCATGTTGGCGCTGCGCTCCTTGCCCGGGGAGACGTAGAGGCTGCGCTTTCCGTCCTCGGTGCGCCACTCGTAGGCGTAGTGGGAGGGCTTGCGCTCCGCCGCCGTCATGGGCCGGTCGAGCGGCTTCGAGCCGGTGTGCCCCTTGTAGTGCCCCTTCTCCGGGTAGAGCGTGAAGGTGCCGTCGCCGTTGAACTTGACCGTACCCTCCGACGTCGTCGTGGACTCCGTCACCAGATTGTAAGTGCGCTGGCGGACGTAGAACATGAACTTGTAGCGCCCGTCTTTGGTGAAGTCGAAGCGCGTGGACATGCCGCTCGGCTCCGCGAGTTGCCCGGTCGTCTGGTTCTGGTAGCCCACGCTGCTGATCGTCGTCCAAGACCACGCCCCGAGCATGTCCGCCGGGACCTTCCCGGCGGGCGTCGCCGCCTGGCGCGGCTCGGCCTCCGGCTCACCCGCGGGCAGGACCTCCTCACGCCCGGTGGGAGCGGGGGCGGCGGCAGTAGACTCGCCGCCGTCCGACGACCCCGCGGCGCCGTTCCCGGTGAACGTGCCCCAGGCGAGCAGGAGGTAGCCGCCGTCCTCGACCCAGAGGCCGAGCAGGCCGCCCTTCTTATCGGCGCGCACTGCGCCGAACGGCGTGACGGTGCTTCCGTCGGACTTCATCGGAGACTCGGACGCGTAGCCGTACCCCGCTTCTTTCAGGGTCGCGGTGAGCGCCTTCATCGGCTTCTCCGAAGCGTTCTGCCAGATCAGGACCTCGACCTGGCCGATGCGGCCTCCGGCCGCGGTCGCGATCTTCTGCAGGGCGTCCTCGAACTTGGCGATGTCGTCCGCGGCGGTCGAGCGGTGCGCGTCCGCCGGGAGGGCGACCGGCGCGATCTTCGAGCGGGTGGCCTTCTCGACGCCGTCCTCGACGGCGAGGGAAACCCGCGGAGCGGCAGGCGCGGGCGCGACGGGCGCGGCCTTCGCGGCCCCGGTCGTGAGCGTCGCTCCGCCGAGCAGCAGGGCGAATCCGAGCAGGCTGGTGGTGATGTTCCGCTGTTTCATTTCGATCTCCTCGTGTGCTTGCTTTCCGTCGTCTGTCGTGCCGGGGGCGGGTAAGCCGCCCCCGGCGGTGGTCGGTCCGTCGGTCGTCGGCCCTACCGGTCCGCGAGGGCGGGCAGGTCGTAAGACTTCAGGGGTGAGCGGTAGCCGCTCACGTTCAGCTTCTTGAAGACCGAACCGTTCGGGACGTCGAAGACGAACCGTATCTTCGCCTCGCCGCCCGGCGCGACCCGCACCGAGTGGGTGATTCGCTCCGGCACGTCGCCGGACGCCCGGTAGAGGTTGCCGTTGTGCCGGGTCTCCAGGCCGTCGGCGTCGGTCACCGAGACACGGACCGTCGTCGTGGCGAAACCCTGCACCTGCCTGGTGCTGTTGCGCAGCGTGACGAACAGTTCCATCGTCGCGCCGTCGCGGCCCTTGCGGACGCCGTCGAGGCGCACGTCCAGGTCGTCGATCCCGAAGTACCGGCCCGGACCGACGGGCTGGAGGCCGTCGACGCCCCCAGACGGCGCGTTCGGCTCCGCCGGGGCGGGTGCGGTCGGCGCAGTCGGGGTCGGGGCAGGGCTGTTCCCCGCGCCCGGCAGGACGATGTCCGAGATGTCCACCATCACCGGCTTATTGACGTACTCCTTGATGCTCAGCGTCTTCAGCGGGGTGATCCCCTTGAACAGCGGGAAGACCCATCGGATGCGCGCCTCGCCGCCCGGCAGCACCGAGATGCCCCGGTCGAACCGCTCGGGCCGGTCGCCGCTCGGGCGGTAGACGTTGCCCGCGTCGCGGATCGAGATGCCGTCGCTGTCGGTGATCATCAGGTCGAACCCGCCCGCGCCGATGCCCTGCGGCTTGGTGGTTATGTTCCGCTTGGTGACGATCAGTTCGAGCGACGCCTCGTCCAGTCCGACCTTCAGTTCGTCGAAGCGCACGGCGAAGTTGTCCAGCCGGTAGAACTTCCCGTCCCCGACCCGTGCCATGCCGCCCGGGTTGCTGACCACCGGGGGCGGGACGATCCCGCCGTTGCCCGGGTTGGTCGTGCCGGGGTTGCCGGTGCTGCCGTTATTACCCTCCTTGATCCGCGTGCCGTTGTAGGTGTACTCGTTGCCGCCCTGGGTGATCACCTTTCCGGTAAACGTGTCGCCGTCCGCCCCGGGCGTGATGTAGACGCGGCCGACGTTGTTGAACTCCTGGTAGCCGCTCGGGGACGTAGTCCACAGGCCGCTCGCGCTTCCGTCCGCATTCGCCTCCAGATAGAAACCCTCGGCCTGGACCGTCGCGCCGTTCTCGAACTCCTTGCGCGCCTTGGCGTCCAGCATCGGCGGCGGGAGGGTCCGCATCGCCTCGTTGATAGTCACCACCGTGCCGAGCGTCGTCTTCCACTTGCCCTTGAGCTTGTCCAGGATGCCCT
>DATLHN010000166.1:0-8274 GCA_035539875.1 Armatimonadaceae bacterium | reverse complement strand
CTGGGCGGGCCGGTCAGCGCCGAGAGCACGGTCGGGCGGGGCACGCCGGGACAGGGCGAGTTTGCGCCGGGCGCGGGCACGGCGCGCTATATGGCGAACGTGAGAGCGCGCGACGCCGACGCCGCCTATTGGCTCAGCTATTTCGTGGGCGAGCAGCCGACGCTGGGACTCCGGGCGGCGCGCGCCGACGCGCGCGGGGCGAGCAGCGTCACGCGGGCGTCGGCGCGCGCCGCACGCTGTCCCAGCGTCGGCTGCTCGCCCACGAAATAGCTGAGCCAGTAGGCGGCGTCGGCGTCGCGCGCTCTCACGTTCGCCAGATAGCGCGCCGTGCCCGCGCCCGGCGCAAACTCGCCCTGTCCCGGCGTGCCCCGCCCGACCGTGCCCTCGGCGCTGACCGGCCCGCCCAGGCGGCGGGCGGTCGCCGTGCCGGGCTTGCCGCGGGCCGACGCCGTGAAACGGATGGAGCGCGCGCCGACGTCCGCCGCGGCGTCGATCCGGTCGAGGTCGTTCGTCTGGCCGCCCCGCACCTTGGAAGCGAAGTCCACGAAGCGGAGCGTCCCCTGCTCGACGTCAACCCGCGTGACGAACGGCTTGCCGGGCGGCCCCTTGCGCGGCTTTATCAGGTCCTGCAGGTTGAGACGCCCCGTCCGGTCGCGCACGAGGAGCAGGTACGGCTCCTCCAGGAGGACGCGCTCGACCGCCTCGTTCGTGCGGCCCGCGATCAGTTTGGGGATCGAGACGAAGGCCACAGCCCGGCGCGCGGAGGCGAGGGTCGGTGACGAGCCGAAGGTCGCCCCGGCGGCGACGGCGACGTCCGTCGCGGTGACCGGGATGACTCCGAGGGACGCCCGCCGGAAGAAGTCGCGCAGCAGGGTGCGGACGCTCAGGTCCGGCGTGAGCGCCCCGATGCGCACCTCGCGCCCCAGCGCGCGGGTAAGCTCCGCCTCGGCGAGGGGCGCGGCCTGACGGAGGACGGCGTTCAAACGGTCCTCCGTGTCGTTGAAGAACCGCACGCCGAGGACCACCGCGGGGACCACGAGGAGCAGGAAGGCGGCGAGCCGCTGCGGCAGCGTCAGCAGCGGCGGCCGACGCCGCCGCGGGGCACGGCGGAAGGCGCGTCGCGAGGCGGCACCACTGACGCTCACGCGCGCGCTCCCCACGCCGCCGCGATACTCCCGCCGTGACGCGGCATCCGGGGCCGGCTGCTACTGCACCGCGAGCGGCAGTTCCAGGCGGCGGGGGCCGGGCGTCGCCGGGCGCGGCGGGGCGGCGACGGGCTGGCCGCCGCTGTCGCGCAGGAACCGATCGGAAAAGTCGATGGCATTGTACGAGGAGCGAACGAACGGCCCGGAGGCGACATACAGGAAGCCGATCTCCTCGGCGATCCGCTTGTACTCTTCGAATCGCGTCGGGTGCAGGTATTCGACCACATCGAGATAACCTTTACCCGGTTTCAGGTACTGACCCAACGTGACCGCGTCCACGCCTGCGTCCTTCCAGTCGCGCAGGACCTGGACGACCTCTTCCTCCGTCTCCCCGAGCCCGAGCATGATGCCAGACTTCGAGTAGATGGTGGGGTCGATCTCCTTGATCGTGCGCAGGAAGTCGATCGAGCGGGCGTACTTGGCTTGAGGGCGCACGGTACGGTACAGGCGCGGCACGGTCTCGGTGTTGTGGTTGAAGACGTCGGGTCGGGCGGCGCAGACCGCCTCGATGGCGAAGCGCCGGCCCCGGAAGTCCGGCGTCAGTACCTCAACGGTGCTCGCGGGCATTTCGTGACGCAGGGCGGCGATGGTGGCGGCGAAGTGCGCCGCGCCGCCGTCGGGCAGTTCGTCCCGGTTCACTGACGTCACCACGACGTGCTTCAGGCCCAGCTCCCGGGCGGCGGCGCCCACGCGCCGGGGTTCGTCCGGGTCGAGCGGCAGGCCGCGCCCGGTCTTCACCGCGCAGAAACGGCACGAGCGGGTACAGGTATCGCCCATGATCATGAACGTCGCCGTGCCCTTGCTCCAGCACTCGCCCAGGTTCGGACAGCGCGCCTCCTCGCAGACCGTCACCAGCCGCTCGCCGCGCATCAGCCCCTCGACCTTGCCGATGTCCCGGGAGCGCGGGACCTTGATCGTCAGCCACTCGGGGATGCGGCGGTGGACCCTGGTCGGTGCGGCGGCGGACGGATCGGTATCGGTAGTGGCGGGACTTTCGGGAGCGGGGGCGGGAGGGGTGTCTGTGGCGCTGCTCATCGTGAAAAAAGTATATCCCCGGGCCAAACCGGCGTCAAGGCGACGGGCCGACGGGCCGATTTGGGCGTAGAATACTCCCAAATAACAGGACAGAACCGGAAAAGCCGGAGAAATTCCTCTACAGTGTCCCCCCTGATTTCCCGAAAGGTGTATCAGGAGTGGAAGCCCGTCCTCGCCGTCCTGCCGTTTCCACCGTTCGAATCTGACCTAAGGAGCCGCCTTCTCGTGCCATCCCGCTTCCGGGACGCGCTCATCCGCGCGCATTACCCCGTCCTCCAGTCCCTCTGCGCCGCCATCGTCGCGGTCGCCGTCGTCCACTACATCTTCGACTTCACCTGGCAGCGTTCGATCGGCCTGGCCTGCGCCACGGTCCTCGGCTACTGGCTCGGCCAGGCGCTCCACACCTACATGGAGCGCAAGCCCGGCCAGCCCACCCTGGACTGACAGATCCCCGAATACTTTTGCCGACGCCGGGGCGGCGGTAGAATGAGGCGATGAGCACCACTGCTTCCCGTCGCCGCATCCTGCACCGCCCCCGGCGTCTGCGCGCCTCCGAGGGGCTGCGCGCGCTCGTGCGCGAGACTTCCCTTGACCCCGCCGACTTCGTCTACCCCCTCTTCGCCGCCCACGGCGACGCCGCCCTGCGCCAGCCGATCGCCTCCCTGCCGGGGCAGTTCCGCCTCGGCGTTGATGCCCTGGTGCGCGAGTGCGAGGAGGCGTGGGTCGACGGCGTGCGCTCCGTGCTGCTCTTCGGCATACCGGAGGGCAAGGACGCCGAGGGCTCCGGCGCGTGGGCCGAGGACGGCATCGTGCAGCGGGCCGTGCGCGCCCTGCGCCGCGCGCTGCCCGACCTCCTGATCGTCACCGACGTCTGCCTGTGCGAGTACACGGACCACGGCCACTGCGGCGTCGTGGAGGGCGGCCAGGTTTTGAATGACCCGACGCTCGCCCTGCTGGCCCGCACCGCCGTCAGCCACGCCGCGGCGGGCGCGGACATAGTGGCCCCGAGCGACATGATGGACTTCCGGGTCGGCGCGATCCGCGAGGCGCTGGACGAAAGCGGCTTCGAGAACACGGCCCTGCTCTCCTACGCCGTGAAGTACGCGTCCGCCTTCTACGGCCCCTTCCGCGAGGCGGCGGGCTCGACGCCCGCGTTCGGAGACCGGCGCACCTACCAGATGGACCCGGCGAACGTCCGCGAGGCCCTGCGCGAGGCGGCGCTCGACATCGCCGAGGGGGCCGACATGCTCATGGTCAAGCCCGCCCTCCCGTACCTCGACGTCCTGCGCGCGGTGCGCGACGCTTGTGACCTGCCGCTCGGCGCGTATAATGTCTCGGGCGAGTACGCCATGATCAAGGCGGCGGCGGCGAACGGGTGGCTGGACGAGCGGCGCGCGGTGCTGGAAACGCTGACGGGCATCAGGCGCGCCGGCGCGGACGTCATCCTCACCTACCACGCGCGCGACGCCGCCCGCTGGCTGAAGGAAGCCTGACTCCACGTACTCTGAACGGGTAGAGCCCCTTCCCCTGGAAGTGGGTGCGACACATGCGCCTCTCGGACCGCTACATCTTCGGGGAACTGCTCCTGCCCTTCTTCATCGGGACGCTCGCCGTCCTGATGATGCTGGTCGGCAACACCCTGTTCGCCATCCTGGAGCCCTTCCTGCGCGACAAGTGGCCGGTGAGCATGGTCGTGCGGATGCTCGTCCTCAACATCCCCACCGTCCTGGTCCTCACGCTCCCGGTCGCCACCGCCCTCGCCGCCAGCCTCGCCGTCAACCGGATGGCGCGCGACAACGAGATCACGGTCCTGCGCGGTTCCGGTCGTCCCCTCGCGCGGGCGTTCGTGCCGATCATGGCCTTCGGCCTGCTGGTCAGCGCGGCGGACCTGTACATCGCCGACCGGGTGGTGCCGTGGGCCTGGGAAGAGCAGCAGAACGTCACCGCGCTGCTGCGCAACCTCCCCAAGAACCCCGTCGAGGCGGGCCAGTCCGTGCGCGTGGACGACTACTTCATCTCGTTCAACACCGCTCAGAAGATTAACGAGGACCGGCTCCGCTTCGGGCGCGTGACCATCATCGAGAACAAGAACCGCTTCGCCGGGTCGGACGACGGCCAGTTCCCGCGCATCATGGCCGCCCAGAGCGCCGACTACGAGCGCGGCGTCTGGTACCTCCGGGACGTGCTTATCATCCGCATCCAGCCGGACGGCTCTACCTATCAGGACGTGCGCGCGAAGGAGGCCACGCTGCGCCTCACCATCGACTTCAGCAGCTTCTACGTCCCGCGCGGCGGCTCAGAGACCGACAAGATCTCGTTCGCCGACCTGACCCGGCAGGCGCAGGAGGCGCGCCGCCAGGGCAGGATGCAGGACGCCCGCAATTACGAGGTGAACCGCTGGTTCAAGCTGAGCCTGCCGTCGATGTGCTTCGTCTTCGCGCTCTGCGCCCCGCCGCTCGCGCTACGGTTCTCCCGCGCCGGGGCGTTCACGGGGGTCCTGCTCTCGATCGTCGTCGTGTTCATCGCGTGGAACACGCTTCTGTTCATGAAGGCGGTTGGCTTCGGAGGATACCTCCCGCCGGTCGTCGCCGCCTGGAGCACGAACGTGATCTTCGCGCTGCTCGGCCTCTACCTCATGCGGACCCTGGAGTAAACGCGGCCCCGTGAGACGCCCCAACCTCGACGCGCGGCGCGCCGCCCTGACCGCCGCCACCGGCACCGCGCTGCTGCTTTCCGTTCCCGCCGCGGCCGTGTACGCACGACAGGCCGAACCGCAGCAGACGCTTCCGCCGCCGCCCGCCACGCCCATTCCCCCGGCGGGGTCTCAGCAGGCCGGGCCGCCCCCCGCCGGATCGGTCTCCCCGGTGACGCCGGGGCGGAACCTCGACGCGCCAGTGGGGCCGGACGGCAAGCCCATCGTCCTCACCCCGGGCCAGAGTACGGCCGTGCCGCCGCGCGAGCCAGGGACGCCGCCGGGCGACGATCCGAAAACGCTTTACATCGAGAGCGCGGACGGGCTGCGAGTCTCCCCGGAGAATCAGGACGTCGTCATCGGCGAGGGCAACGTCCGCCTGCGCTACAACGGCTACCGCGTCTTCTGCGACCGCGCCACCTTCGACATGCAGAAGCGCGTCGCCACGTTCGAAAGCCGCGTCGAGATGAACACCGGCGTCCAGACCGTCTACGCCGACTTCGTCTCCCTGAACCTGCGCACGCGCGACTTCCTGAGCCGCAACGCCCGCACCATCGTCATGCCCGAGGTCGCCGGGCCGACCGGACTGCTGGAGCCGCTGCTCCTCTCCGCCGAGACCATCGAGCGCAAGGGCACGGACATCGTGGCGACGGCGGGCTTCCTGACGACCTGCGACTTCCCGCTCCCGCACTACCGGGTCGGCTTCGGCAAGGCGACCATCATCCCGAACAAGCGGATCATCGTCCGCGGCGCCACGATCTACCAGTACGACCGCCGCGTCATCCAGGTCGGCCGCTTCGAGATTCCGATCCGGGACGAGATACGCTACAACTACCTCCCCCAGGTCGGGCGCACCCAGGAGGAGGGCTTCTTCATCAAAAACGCGCTGGGCTACACGCTCGGCGACGAGTTCCCGGGCGTCTTCCGGTTGGACATGATGCAGAAGAAGGGCGTCGGCATCGGCGCCGATCAGGCGTACAAGTTCGGCGAGACGGCGGCGGGCACGATCCTGCTCTACGGGCTCCAGGACCAGGGGCGCAACGTCAGCAACGTCAACGCCCGCCTGAACCACCTCCAGCGGTTCGGCGAGGTTGACCTGAGCATCAGCAGTGACCTCCAGAACAACTCCTACCTCGCCGGCCAGCAGAACTCGCGGACGCAGAACACCACGCTGACCGCGACGCGCGACATCGGGCCGAGCAGCACGACCATCACCTATAACCTCGGGGGCAGCGACTACACCGGAAGCCGCAGCCGCAGCAACGCCTACGGCATTACCCAGGTCCAGCGCGTCCGCCGCGACTTCACGGTCACGATGCGCTACAACAGCACCGACCAGGACAACGAGTCGCTCGGAACGGACGGGGCGCTGCTCTCTTCCTCCGGCCGCCAGGAGCAGACCGGCGACCTGCGCGCCGCGGGCCGCCTGGGCATCTTCGACGTCGACCTGAACGCCAACAAAGTCTTCGGATCACGGCTGACCGGTTCGAGCGGCGGCGGCGGCTACTTCTCCGGCACCGAGCGGCTCCCCGAGCTGACCCTCGCCACCGACTCGCAGCGCCTGGGCGGCTTCCTGCGCGAGGTACCTACCCGCTTTCTGCTCGGCCTCGGCTATTTCATCGAGAACCCGAACAACATCACGACCGGGCGCGCCCTGTTCCAGACCGACGTCAATCCGCGCCCCTTTTCGCTCACGCGCGGGGGCGGACTCTCGCTGACGTTCGGCGGCGGCTTCCGCCAGTACCTTTACGACTCGACCGACGCCGCGCAGTACATCCTCAGTTCCAGCACGCAGCTCCGGCAGCGCCTCGGCCGCGACTCGTCGCTGAACTTCTCTTACAACTACCTGCGCCCCTACGGAGGCGCGCCCCTCGACTTCCGCCTCGATTCGTTCGGCTCGGCGAACAGCCTCGGCGCAAACCTCACCGTCAACAGCTACCGCGTCCGCCTCTCCCTGCTCACCGGGTACGACATCCAGCGCGCGCAACAGGACCTGGACCCGCTGATCCCGAAAAACCCCTGGCAGAACCTCGCCCTCCAGCTCGGCCTGCGCCCCTCGGACGTCTTCCAGACGCGGTTCACCGCGTCCTACAACATCAACTCGGACCGCCTGATCGACCTGACGAACCGCTCCCGCGTCCGCGCGCCCGGCGGCTTTTCGCTCGACACGAGCGTGCGCTACAACCCGGACACGCGCAAGTTCTCCCAGATCAACGGCGCGCTGGAGACGCCGCTGCCGAAGGACTTTTACTTGCTGCTGCTCGCGGGCTACAACGGCACCTCGAACCGGTTCGACTATCGGCAGATCGCGCTCACGAAGAGCCTGCACGACTACGAGGTCACGTTCGGCTACATCGACCAGCCGTTCGGCGGCTACCGTGCCGAGCGCGGCTTCACGTTCTCCGTGCGCCTCAAGGCATTCCCCGCCGCCATGCAGAACACCACCGGCCAGTTCGGCACCGCCCTCGACACCGGCCTCGGCGAAGTCTTCTGACCCGCGCGCAAGTCTTACCACTGCCGGAAGCCGTGCGATGTGCGGTATCGTGTCCGTAATCGGGCGCGGGCGGAACGTGCCGACTGTACCCGGAACGAACCCGGAGCGTGATGCCGCATGGAAAAACTGCCGCCGTACGTCGGGTGGGCGCTGCTGTCGGCGATCTTCGCCGCGCTGACCGCCGTTCTCGGGAAGAAGGGCGTCGAGGAGGTGCCGTCCAACCTCGCGGTCGCCATCCGCGTGGTCGTGGTCTTCGTCTTCGCGGCGGCCATCGCGTGGGCCACGAAGCAGACGGGGTTCGCGCAGGTGAGCCGCCGCGCCTACGTCTTCCTCGCCCTATCGGGTATCGCCACGGGCGCGTCCTGGCTCTGCTACTACCGCGCGCTCCAGCTCGGGCCGGTCGCGAAGATCGCGCCCATCGACAAGCTCAGCTTCGTCCTCGCCGTCGTCCTGGCGGCAATATTCCTCCACGAACGGCCGTCCTTGAACGTCGTGGCGGGCTGCGCCCTGATCGTCATCGGCGTCCTGCTCACGCTGCGCCCCTGAGCGGCGCGGACGAAGGCGCGCGCAGAAGGACCCTGGTAACAGGCAGGCGAATATGTCGGTAAGGCACGGTCGCCTTGTCACTTTGCCGGACGGCGTGTAACGTCCCCCTCCGATCCGGCGACACTACGGCGCGAGCGCGCGGCCCGTACCCCTTCTTCAAGATCGACACCCGAGGAGAATTGAACGTGAACTTTGAACTGCTGAAGCGCCTGTGCGAGACGCCGGGCGTCCCGAGCCGCGAAGAGCCCATCCGCAAGCTGGTCATCGAGGAGATGAAGTCCCTGGTGACCGAGGTCAGCGTC
>DATLHN010000165.1:0-2089 GCA_035539875.1 Armatimonadaceae bacterium | reverse complement strand
GCGGAGGGTTCGATCGGGGGGCGCGCGGGGGCGGCGTCCCAGGCGTTCTTCACTTTCGGCGGCGATGAGGGCGACCTCGCCGAGCGCGTGCGCGGAATCCTGTGCCGCATGGGCATCAGTTCCAGCGTCCGCCACCGCCCGGAGCGCAACACGTGGGAGGCGATGGCGCATTGCGCGCCGTTCGCGGGACTCTGCGCCCGCCTGTTCGGGCGGGGGGCGCAGAACAAGCGCCTGCCGCAGTGGATGCTGACGCTCCCGAAGACCCGGCAGGCGACGCTGCTGCGCGCCCTGTGGCAGTGCGACGGCCACGTCGGTACCGTGCGCGGCTACCCGCGCGCTACCTACGTTTCCGTGTCGGGGACGCTCGCCTACCAGATCCACCAGATGCTGCTACGGCAGGGCATCCCGGCGGCGCTGGCGCGCCGGCAGCCCGCGCGCGCGGACAGGAAAAAAGTCTACTCCGTCTCGGTCACCAGTACCGATGCGCTCCGCCGGTTCTCCGCCGTGCTCGACCTGCCGGTCGCCCTGCCCGAACAGGGGCGTGAGCGGACCGGGCGGCTTGCTCTGGACGACCGGTATCTTTACCTGCCTGTTTCGTCGCTCGGGAGCGCGCCCTACTCCGGGGCGGTACACAACCTGGAGGTCGCCGGGGCGGGCACCTACGTCAGCTCGCTCGCCGTGGTCCACAACTGTATCGTCAATGGCCCCGGCGAGATGGCGGACGCGGACTACGGGTACGTGGGCAAGGGCGGCGGGCAGATCACGCTCTACCGAAAGCGCGACCCGATCAAGACGGTCCCGCAGGAGCAGGGCGTCGAGCAGTTGATCGCCCTCATCCGCGCCGACGGCAAGTGGCAGGAGCCGCCCGCGGGCAACGGCAACGGTCAGTAGGGTTGTTCGAGGCACTGCGATTGCTCGCTTCCCCTCGGGTGCGCGACGAACTACGACGCGCCTGGGAGGAGTCCGCTCACGGACCGGTGGGAGGCAAGGAGCAGGGCGGTTTTATCTGTCAGACAGACGACGGCCGATTCCTTATCGATCGCTGGCCGGTCGGCACGGACTGTATTACCGTGCCGCCCCACCCCGCGTGCAGGCGCAACGGGGAACTCATCGTCGCGAGTTTCCATACGCATCCGCATACCGGTCCCGACTACGCTCCCTGGCCCAGTGCGATGGATCGAGAGGAGATACGGCGGGATGCCGATCTGAAGGATAGCGGCTATTTGGGCGAATTCGTTATCTCCGCCGCACAAATCTATTTGATTCACCCGGACGGTAGCTACGTGACGATTGGCGACATGACCTTACTATTGTAAGGAAACGGAGCATATCCCGTGATAAGTGAGAAGGCTCTCCACGACCCTCAAGCGGTCTCACTGGCAGAGGCGGTTGCCGCAGCCAATGAAAAGGCGCGGGCGGTAGGCATGGATACGGACGATTGGCGTATCCTCGTTGAACAGGAAACGTCCGAAAAGGGGACGCCTCTGTGGCGCGTCAGCTATATGCCCATTCCGCCACCGGGCGTGCGAATGCGCGGCGGTGACTACATCGTGGAGGTGGACGCGACGACGGGTGCCGTTTACCGCACCATGCACGGGCAGTAGCCGTCACGGCGTCTCGCTATCCCTATAATATGCTTGACCGGCTTGCATCTTTATTGAGATTGAAGGAGGGGGAGCAGGAGCGGGAGTTCTGGGAGTGGTTCGCGGCGAACGAGGCGCGCTACCGCGTTTTCGTGCCGGGCGGGCCGGAGCGGGACGCGCTCTTCGCGGAGCTGACCCGGCGGCTGGGCCGCGTGCGCAGGGGTGTTCGGTTCGCGTTCGACGCGCCGGATCAGACGGATTCGGACGACGGCGGCGCACAGCGCGAGTTGGTCCTGAGCGCGGACGGGAACCGCGACCTCTTCCCGGCGGTGCGGCGGCTGGCGGACGCCGCGCCCGTTTCGTCGCTGCCCGGCTGGAAGGTCGTCGCCTTCCGCCCCCGGGTTCGCGACCTCGCCGGGGTGGCGCTGTTGCTCGGGGAGACGGTGATCGGCGCGGACGACCTGTGGCTCGCCCTGAAGCCGCGCGGCGACCGCATCGACCTGGAC
>DATLHN010000164.1:0-17063 GCA_035539875.1 Armatimonadaceae bacterium | reverse complement strand
CTGCACGCGTGGCAGGCGGAGCGGGCGCTGTCCGCGCCCGCCGCACCGATGGCCGGGCTGCGGCGCGGCCTGATCGCGGGCGGCGCGCTGCTCTTCGCGCTGGCGGGCGTCGCCTTCGCCGACCAGTACTTCCGCGAGACGCACGCCCGCGCCACACTGTACCGGGGGCTACTCGCGCGGGGCGTCCCGCCGGAGCGCATCGACGCCGGGATCGAGCTGAACGCCGACCTCCAGATCGCCCGGGAAGGGCGCATTAATCACCGCGAAACCCGCACGCCCGGGACGTACGACCCGTCGCGCAAGGGCGACACGGCGTACGTGCCGGACTATACGCCGGTCATCCGGCAGGCCGATTACCGGCTCTCCACGCTGCGCCCGCACCCCGGCGCGGGCGAGGTCGTCGAGCCAGAGCCGGTCGAAACCCTGACCTACCGCAGCCTGCTCGCGCCGAACCCGCGCGCGATGTACGTGTACCGCGTCCTCCCCCGCGCGGACGGCGACCCGGAAACCGCGCCCGCGCCGTGAGCCCCGACGAGTACGAGCGGATGTACCGCCTGGAGGACCGACACTGGTGGTTCGCCGCGCGGCGCACGCTCTTGTCGTCCGCGCTGGAGCGATGGCGGGCGACGCTGCCCACGCCGACTGCGGCCGGGCCGTTGCGCCTGCTCGACGTCGGCTGCGGCACCGGGGCGACCCTCGCGCACCTGAGCGGCTACGGCGAAGCGTACGGCGTGGACGTCGAGCCGCGGGCGCTCGCGTTCTGCCGGGCGCGTGGGCTGCGGACGAACCTCGCGCTGGCGTCGGCGTCCGCGCTGCCGTTCGCGGACGGGACGTTCCAGGTCGCCGTCGCGCTCGACGTCTTGGAGCACGTGGGGGATGACCGGGCGGCGGCCCGCGAGATCGCCCGCGTGCTCGCGCCGGGCGGCCTGCTCTTCGCCTCCGTACCCGCCTACCCGTCCCTCTGGAGCGGGCACGACGTCGCCCTCATGCACCGGCGGCGCTACACCCGCGCCGCGTTCGAGTCCCTGCTGACCGGTGCGGGCCTGAGCGTGGAACACCGCACGCACACCGTCTCCGCGCTGCTGCCGCCCGTCTACCTGCTGCGCCACTTCCAGCGGCTCGCGCGCCTCGCCGGAAGCAGGCCGGCTCGTGCGGACATCTACCCGACGCCCCCGCCCCTGAACGCGCTCCTGCGCGCGGAACTGGAGTGGGAGGGGCGCGTCGCCCTCCGGACCCCGCTGCCGTTCGGCGTCAGCCTCTTCGCGGTCGCCCGGAAAAAGCGCGACGACGCCCCCGGCGGCAGCGGGTAGGCTGCCGCCGGGGGCGTCGTCGCTTGGGGCTCTTCGTACCCGACCGCGTTACGCGGCGGAGGGCTTGTCCGAATCGCCGCCGTCGGAATCCGCGCCGGCGACCCCGGCAACGGCGGCCGTCGTTCCGGCGGCGTACGTCAGGCCGTTCGCCGCGGGCTTCGCCTCGCGGGGCGACGTCTCGTCCTTGTAGGCCCCGTCAATGACACGACTCGCCAGTTCCGCGGCCTGCTCCGGCGACACCTTCCTGCCGGTGAACCGCTCGACGATCGACGCCACCTCGCGGCCCGCCTCGGCGATCGCGGCCTTCGCGCCGTCCGGCGTGCCCGCCATCAAGCCGTTGACCAGGGAGCCCATCGACAGGCCCCGCGTGTACTGGGTCATCATCTGGCTCATCGTGCTCGGGTCGCCGTAGATCGTGAACTGGCCCTTGCTCATGAACTCGCCGATCGACTGCGCCATCTTGACCTGCACGTCGCGCCCGGCCTCGATCTGGAGCTTCTGGAGTTCGTACGAGAGGGCCGCCTCGCTGAAGGTCTGCTTGTTCTCGAGCGCCTGCCGCTCCACCTCGACCCGGGCCTGCTCGACCGCCACCTGCTCCTTGGCGACGTCTACCGAGACCATCTGGAGCGCCCGCTCGCCCTGAGCGTTCATCTCCTTGGCCTGCGCCTCGGCCTGCGCCAGCCGCAGGCGGGCGGTGGCCTCCTTCTCCGCCGACGCCTGCGTGGCCTCGGCCTGCTTGACCTGCGCGAACGCCGCCACCTCGGCCTCGGTCTGCCGCTTGATCTTGTCCTGGTCGATGATCTGCTGCGCCGCGATCAGCTTCTTCTTCGCCTCGCGCTCGGCCTCGGCGATCTGCTGGACCTTGATGACCTCCTGCTCGGCGGCCTCGCGCGCGGCCTGCGCCTTCAGCGCGGCCTCCTCGGCCTTCGCCCGCAGCGCCTCCTGCTCGGCGACCGCGGCCTCCTTCTGCCGCTCCTGGACGGAGAGGGCCTGCGTGCGGGCGATGTCCGCTGCGGCGATGGCCTTCTCGCGGTCGATGTCCGCCTCCTGCATCTCCCGCTTGCGGGCGATCAGCGCCTTGTCGCGGTCGATGGCCGCCGCCTGAACCGCGAGGTCGCGCTGGATCTCCGCCTCCTTGATGCCGCGGTCCTGGACGATGGCGAACTCCTCCTGCTCGCGGCGGCGCTGCGCCTGGACGTTGGCGACCTCCTTGGCCTGATTCGCCTCCGCCTCGGCCCGCATCCGCTCCTGCTCCAGCACCTGCTGGCGCGTCTCGACGTCCTTGACGGCGATCTCCCGCTCGGCGTTGCGCTCGATGCGGTTGCGCTCGATCAGGGCGGCCTGCGTGATCTCGGTGATCTTCTTCTTACCCTGGGCGTCGAAGATGTTGGTGTCGCTCAGAAGCTCCTGCGCGGTCTGGTCCAATCGGGAGATCGTGACCGACTCCAGCGTCAGGCCGTTCTGCTGCAGGTCGTTGACGACGAGGTTCAGTACCGACGACGCGAACGCGTCCCGCTGGGTGTGCAGCTCGATCAGGTCCTTGGTCGCCGCCACGGAGCGCAGCGCGGAGACCAGCTTCTCGAAGACGAGCGTGCTGACCGAGGACGCCTGCACCGACTTCTCGCCGAGCGAGCGGGCCGCGTTCAGTATGTCCTCTTCCAGCGCCTTCACCTTGAGGTAGAACTCGCCCTTGACGTCCACGCGCAGGTTGTCCTTGGTGATGAGCGCGTCCGGCCCGCGCCGCTCGACCTCCAGCTTCATCGTCTCCAGCGAGACGGGCACGGTCTGGTGGAAGAACGGGATCACCAGCGAGCCGCTGTCCAGGATGACGCGCGTGCCGCCCTGCCCCGTGCGCACGAACGCCTCGTTCGCGGACGCCCGCCGGTAGAACTTGCTGTAGAAGGCGATGTACCCGCCGATCAGCAGCAGGGCGCCGCCCAGGAACATCAGCACCGACCCGGCTATGGGGTGCAGGGGAACGAGACCCAGCAGGGGAACGAGCAGCAATGCCGCTCCCAGGGCGAGCATGGCAATGGCGATCATTTTGGCAACCTCCTAACGTGCGTGCGCTCTTGTAAGACGGACCGCGGGCGAGGTCAGCCGAACGGGCTCTCGTCCACGGTGAAAATGCCGCTCTCGGCGTCGCGGGCGACCACGATGACCTCGCGGCCCGCCTCGATGGAATCGTGCCCGGCCGGGACCCGCGCGCCCACCTGGTGCAGCGTCCCCCCGGCGTCGCGGATCTGTATCGTCCCGCCCTCGGGCGTTACCGTGAAGACCACGCGGCCGGTGCGGGCGATCAGGTCCCGCCCCGCGAGGGCCGGGACGTCCTTCGGCAGGAACCGCCGGGCCGCCGCCCCGAGCCCGGCCATGCCCGCCAGCCCGCCGACGGCGGCCAGCACCAGCGCCACGGCGATGCGCCCCTCCGGCGCGGCGGCAACGTCCAGGAATCGGTTTGCTGCCAGCCCGACGATCCCGAAGAAGAGCAGGAAGCCCGGCAGCAGCAGCGTCAGCGGCACGGTCCCGACGCCGAACGCCTTCAGGCCGTCGCCGAGGCCGTGATGCCCGTCGGCGTCCGAATCCCCGTCCGCGTCCCCGTGACCGTCCGCGTGTCCTGCGGAGTCGTGCCCGCCGTCCGCGTGGCCGTCCGCGTGCCCTCCGTCCGCGTGCCCTCCGTCGTCATCGCCCAGCCCGGTGGCCGCGCCTAGGAGGAGCAGCAGGAGCGCGACGCCGATAGGGACGAGGAACATCAGGTTCCACCAGCTCTGAAGGTCCGCCAGTGATACCATTTCCGTCTCCTTCCCCGGACTCCCGTCCGCGACTCCTGTGACGTGTTCGAAAATCCGACACGCCAGAGGGACGTTTTGTTGCGCCCGCTAGGGTGACGTTGTCTCACCGAGCGCCGCGGCGTCGGCGAGGATGGCGAGCCTGCCGTCCGTTAGCCGCACGCCCGCGGCCGGGTACGCGTCCACGTCCGCGTTCCCGGCGAGCACCGCCCGCAGCGCCGGGGCCTTATTCGCCCCCGCGACCAGGAAGAGCGCGCGCCGCGCGGCGTTCAGCGCGGGGAACGTCAGCGTCACCCTGTCCACCGGTGGCGGCAGCACCCCCGGCGGTGTGGCGACCGCCCACCGGTCGGCGACGGAAAGCGCGGGCTTGCCGGGGAACAGCGACGCCGTGTGCCCGTCGTCGCCCAGACCGAGCAGTACCAGGTCGAAGCGCGGGGCGGCCTCGGCCGGGTAGAGGGCGCGCAGAGTCGCCTCGTAGCGCCGGGCCGCCTCCTCCGGAGTGGCGACGTTCGGCGCGGGTGCGGGGACGGGAAACCGCCGGTCCGCCGGGATACCCAGGGGGTCCAGGAGCGTCCGCGCCGCCATGGCCCAGTTGCTCTCGGGGGCATCGAATCCCACGAACCGCTCGTCGCCGATAAAGAAGCGCGTCGGGATGGCGGAAAACTCCTCGCGGTACGGCGGCGCGCTCGCGAGCAGTCGATACAGCCGTTCCGGGGTGGAACCGCCCGACAGAACCAGCGTGAAGACGCCGCGCGCCGCGACCGCCGCGCGCGCCGCCTCCAGAATGCGCCCCGCCGCCTCGGCCGCGATGGCGTCCGCGTCCGCGAGGCGGACGACCTCCGGCAGATGCGCGTCAGGCATCGCCCGCATCTCCTTCCGCCCCGGGTGAGCCGCCGGTCCTGTGCTCGGCCAGTACGCGGTCCACGCGGTGACCGTCCATGTCCAGTACCTCGAAGCGCAGTTGCTCCCAGTCGAAGTGGTCCCCGACCGCGGGAATGCGGCCGAGCCGAGCCATCACGAAGCCGCCGAGGGTCGTGTAGTCGGCGGCGTCCTCGGGGCGGACCTTCACCTCCAGCAGGCGCAGCATGTCGTCCACCGTCAGCATGCCGTCGAAGAGCCACGACCCGTCCTCGCGCTGCACCGCCGGCAGGTCCTGCGTGTCCGACGACATGGGGACGTCGCCCATGACCGCCTCCAGCACGTCGTGCAGGGTGAGCAGGCCGACAACGTTTCCGTACTCGTCCACCACGAGCGCTATGTGCTGGTCGGCCCCCTTGAAGGCGTCCAGCACCTGGAGGGCGCGCGTCGTTTCCAGGACGTAGATCGGTCGCCGCGCCGCCGCGCGCAGGTCTACCGGCTGTCCGCCCGCGCTCTGCTCCCATATCTGTTTGAGCACCACCACGCCGATGATGTTATCCAGGCTCCCCGCGACCACGGGGAAGGCGGAGCGCCGCGCCCCCGCGATCTTGAGCCGATTCTCTTCCCACGGGGCCTCAGCATCCAGGAAGACGATCTCGCGGCGCGGCGTCATTAGGGCGTTTACACGCCGGTCCCCGAGCCGGAAGACGCGCTCGACGATCTCCTGCTCCTCCTCGGCGAAGACGCCCGCCCGCGTCCCCTGGCCAATGAGGATTTTGATCTCGTCCTCCGTCACCACCGGCTCGCCCGTCTGCTTGACGCCCAGGACGCGCAGTACGCCGCGCGTGGACAACGACAGGATGGATACCAGCGGTGACGTGACCACCGAGAGCGTCTGCATCGGCTTCGCGATCCGGGTGGCGATCCCCTCCGCGTTGTTCAGTGCGAGCGCCTTGGGCACCAACTCGCCGACCACGAGCGAGAGGTAGGTGATCCCGGAGACCACGACGACGAAGCTGAGGGTTTTCGCCCACTGCGCCGAAAGGCCCATGCCGGTAAGAGTGGCGCTTAGATCCGCCGAGAGGTTCGCGCCGCCGAAAGCGCCCGCGAGGATGCCGATGAGCGTGATGAATATCTGGACCGTGGAGAGGAACCGGTCGGGCTGCTGCACCAGGTCCAGCGCGGCCCGCGCCCGGTCGTCCCCGGCGTCGGCCCGCTGCTGGAGGCGTGCCCGGCGCACCGAGACGACCGCCGTCTCGGACATGGAAAAGACCCCGTTCAATACGGTCAGCACCAGGATGAAGATGATCTGGAGGGCGTTTTGCATACCAGAGACAGGATACAGTATGTCACGCGCGGTGTTCAGCCCTGACCCTTGCCCGCTATCCTTTGGTAAACGCCTTCGCGGGGTTTTCGACGGTCAGCTTGCGGATGGTCGCCTCGCGGACGCCCGCCGCGCGCAGGGCGGGGAGGAAGGCGTCGTGGAGGGCGTTGTAGTCGCGGATCTTGCCGCCGTTCGGCTCGCCCGCGTTGTACCAGCCCCGGTCCATCGAGAGCAGCACGCGGTCCGGGTACGCATCGACCAGCGGGAGGACCTGCTTCAGGTGCTCGTCGGCGGGCCGGGAGCCGACCGCGTCGAACTCCACCCACGCGCCCTTCACCGCGACCTGTCTGCGGGCGTCCGCGTCCTTCTCGCCGTCCGCGTGGACGTAGATGAAACGGGACGCCGGAACGCCCTCCTCGGCGAAGATGGCCAGCTGCGCGAGGGCCGCCGCACCCTGACCCGTGTGGCTCGCGACGCTCAGCCCCGTACGCTTCGAAGCCCGCGCCGCCGCGCGCACGATTCTTGCGTCCACTTCCGAAAGGCGGGGCGGGGTGCCCTCGGCGGGGTCCACGCCGATCTTCAGGAAGCCGGGGCGGACGTCGGTGCCGTCTATCCCCTTCTCCCACTCGCGGATCCAGCGCGCGGCGAGCGCGTCGGAAGTCTCCGTGAGGGCGTGGGTGGGCAGGTATTTGTCCTTCGCCGCGCCGTAATAGCCGGTATTGGTGAGGATGTGCAGCCCGGTTTCGCGCGCCAGTCTCTGAAGGAGGCGGACGTCGCGCCCGATGTAGGCCGGGGTACAGTCAACAAAGCCGGTGACGCCCCGGTCCCGGGCCTGGCGCAGGTACGGGAGCATCGTTCGGAAGACCTCGTCCGCGTCCCAGCGGTGCGGACCCGTGGCTGCGGCGCCGATAAAGTCACACAGGACGTGTTCGTGGGGGAGGGCGAAGCCGAACGCGTCCGGGCGTATGGGGCCGAGAACCGTCTGGATCATGGGCGCTCCTTCCCCAACATCGTACCCGCCCCGCGGGGCAGATAGGTCGAAACATGGGGGACTACCGTTGGCAGCGGACAGAGTGGTCACGTTCGAGGCGGCGCCGGGGCCGCTGGACAACCCGCTGAAAGGCTGGTGTCCCTACACCGACGCCGGGAAGATACACCTGCCCTACTCGATGGTGTTCCGGTACGTATCGTGGCGCGAACTGGAGCCGCGCGAGGGGGATTACCGATTCGGCGAGTGGGAGGCGCGCTCCTGGGACGACGCGGCGGGCAAGGGAAAGCACGTCGTCCTGCGCGTTTACGTGGACTACCCCGCGCGACCGTCCGGCCTGCCGGACTGGCTGCGCGAAAGGGGAGTGACCGAGCGCGCCTACGCGGACCACGGCGGCGGCAGATCGCCCGACTACGACCACCCCGCGATGGTGAGGGCGATGGAGCGGCTGATCGCGGCTCTCGGCGCGCGCTACGACCGGCACCCGCGCGTCGCCTTCCTGCAGCTCGGCCTGCTCGGGTTCTGGGGAGAGTGGCACACCTGGCCGAAGGAGACGTGGTTCGCGAACGAGGCGACGCAGAAGCGGGTCGTAGACGCCTACCGGGCCGCGTTTCCCAACCGGAAGCTCATGGCGCGGTACGCGCGCGGCTATCCCGGCGAGCAGGCGTGGCTCGGCTTTCACGACGACTACTTCCCCGAGGATACCGGCGACGAACAGGACTGGTATCTTCTCCGCAACCTCCGGAAGTCCGGGCGGGCCGAAAACTGGCGTCGCGCCGTGATCGGCGGGGAGATGGTGCCGCACGCGCCGGACAACGCCCGGAAGTGGGTCGGGACCGACGCCGGGTACGCGCGGACGCTCGCCATGATCGAGCAGGCGCACTTCACCTGGGTCGGCCCGTACTCGCCCGCCCTGGAGGAGCCGCCCTCCGAAGCGTTCACCCGCCGCTGCCACGCGCTGGTTCGCCGGATGGGGTACGAGTTCCGGCTGCGCGACCTGAGGCTGCCGGACACGCCGCGAACAGACCGGCCCTTTCGCCTGGAGCTGCGCGGCGAGAACCGGGGCGTAGCCCCGTTCTACTATCCCTGGCCGGTGCGGGTCGCGCTGCTGGATGCGCGCGGCGATCGAGTCGCCGCGCCGCCGATCGGGCTGAAGGCGGACATTAGGCAGTGGGGGCCGGGACCGTTCGTGGTGCGCGAATCCCTTCCGCCCGGGACGCTGCCCCCGGGAGAGTTCCGACTCGCGCTGGGGATTGTCGATCCATGGACCGGCCGACCTGCGGTACAATTTGCTAACGTTCTGCAACAGAGTTCGGCGGGATGGAACGTCCTCACGCCTATTTCAGTGCGTCGTTAAAAAGACAACATTGGGTATCATGGCGCATTACTTTCAGTCACCTGCGGTCTTGTGCTACTTGGCAGACGGGGATACTGAGGACGCGGCGCGGGCAATAAACGTAGAGGGAGACTGGCGGTCGCGATGACGGCGGCGCCCAGCAAGTCACAGAGGAGGGAGAAGGCGGACCACACACCGGGCGTGCTGCTGCACCATGCAGGCACGGCCCCGACTGCGTCGCGTCGCCTCTGGGAGCGCTTCCACGGCGTCGTGGTCACCGCGCTCGTCATCCTCCTGATCGCAGTCGTCGCACGCGCGCTCGGTCCGATCCCGATGCCCGCCGCCTTTCTCGCCATGTCGGTCGCCTACGCGGCGGCCTCCGGCGGACTGTTTCCCGGTCTGATCGCCTCCGGCGTCGCCATCCTCGGCTACATCCTTCTCATCCGGATGGAACCTGCCCCGAACGGACACGATTCCCTGCTCCAGATCATCGTCGGGGCGATCACCATGTCCGCCTCCGCGTTCATCGTCGGCCTGCTCAAGGACGCCAACGACCGCCTGCGGCGGGAGGGCATACGCGCCGCCGTAGACGCCCGCGCCCGGGACATCGAGGCGCGCACCCTGCGCGACAGCGAGGCACGGCTCCGCCGCCTCTTCGACGCCGGGGTGGTCGGCATGGTCTTCTCCGACATGGAGACGCGCGTGGTGACGGAGGCGAACGACCTGTTCCTGGGGATGCTCGGCTACACGCGCGAGGACCTGGCGCGGGGGCGCGTCTCGTTCGATGCCCTGCTCGCCCCCGGTTGGGAGAATGCCGCCCGCGGCGCGCGTCGGCAGCTCGACGAGCGGGGCGTGCTGGAACCTATGGAGACGGAGTTCGTCCGCCGCGACGGTACGCGCGTACCGGTGCTGCTCGGGGCCGCGACGCTGGACTCAGGCCGGGAGACCGTTGCCTTCCTGCTCGACATCAGCGAGCAGAAGCGTCTGGAGAACGACCTCGCGGAGGCGTCCGCGCGCCAGCAGCGCATCGCCGAGACGCTCCAGCGCTCGCTTCTGCTCTCCCCCGCCGAGGACGCCTTTCCCGGGCTGCGGATCGCGACCTACTACGAAGCCGCGTCCGACGAGGCGAAGGTGGGCGGCGACTTTTTCGATGCGTTCCTGCTCGAAGACGGGCGGGTGGCGCTCGTGGTGGGCGACGTCATGGGCAAGGGGCTCACGGCGGCCACCCGAACGGCGGAGGTGCGGTTCGGCCTGCGCGCGTTCCTGCGCGACGGCTCCTCGCCCACCGCCGCCGACAGCCTAGCCCGCCTCAACCGCTTTCTCTTCTCTTCCAACGTGCGGGACGCCGCCGTGATCGTCGCCGGGGAGGACGAGGCCGCGGTCCTGCCGCGCGGCTTCATCTGCCTGTCGCTGGCGTTGGTGGACCCGCGGACGGGGGAGGCGGAGGTGGCAGCCGCGGGGGCCGAGCTGCCGCTGGTGCTCCGAGCCCGGACGGGCAATGTCGAACCCGCGCTCGACCCGCAGGACCCCCGGGAGAGGGGCCTGTGCCCCCTCCTCGGGGTGGACCCGGACGCCATCTACAGCACGGCGGCGCTGCGCCTCGAACCGGACGACGCCCTGTTGATGCTCACGGACGGCCTGCCGGAGGCGCGGCGGCCCGGCACCGTGGAGTTCTTCGGCAGCAGCCATCTGGCCCGCGAATATGCCAAAGCCGCGGCGCGACCGCCCGCGGACGCGGTGCGGTTCCTGGCCGAAGAAGCCCGGCGGTTCGCGGGAGGGGCGCTGCGCGACGACGTCTGCCTGCTTCTGGCCGTTTGCGCCCCTCGCGCGCGTGATCTGACCGAGGTTACCCCGGTTGACAACATATTGTCGTCTCCTTAGGAGACAGTTGTCGTGCTGGTTTCGACACCAAAAAAACGGGAAATCATAACAACGTCTTAATGGCGGAACGGCGATGCTATACTGAGCATGTGTTACGGAGCGAGCAGGGGAACGGAGCGGAAGAAGGCGGGGCAGGGGCGCACGACGCCGGGGAGAGCGGGACGGGACTTCCAGGTCCGCTCTTGACCGGTCAGGTGCGCCTGCTGGAGCGCATCGCGCTCGGCGCTCCCCTGCCCGAGACCCTCTCAGAACTTGCCCGGCTCATGGAGGCGTCCTTCGGCGACGGTACGCGCGTCGCCCTGTACTCCCTTGATGACGCCGGTGAACTGCTCCTGCCCGTCGCCGCGCCTTCCCTTCCCGCGGCTTTCCTGGAGGCGATACGCGAGGGCATTCCGCTGGAGGCGAACGGCGGGATCGGCGGGTGCAGCGGCTGCCTGGAGGCGACGCGCCGCCGGGAACCGGTGCTCACCCCCGACCTGGCGAGCATCGTCGACGAGTGCCCACACCTGGGTTTCCTGATAGAGGCTGGCCTGCGCTCCTGCTGGGCGACCCCCGTATCGACTACCGAAAGTGACGCCGGTGGCGGCACCGCACTCGGGACGATGAGCCTCTGGTATCCGGAGGTCCAGGATAGCCGCTTCGAGCCCTCCCCCGCGCAGAAGGTCGTGATCCGCTTCGGGACGCACCTGGCCCGCATCGCCCTGGAGCGCGCGCGGAGCGCGCGCACCCTGTCCCGCCTGTATGACCGCGAGAAGCGCATCGCGGAGACGCTCCAGCGCTCGCTGCTGGTCCTTCCCGAAGTGAAGTTCCCGGCGCTGGAGTTCGCCTACCACTACGCCCCGGCGCGCAACGAGGCGCTGATTGGCGGCGACTTCTACGACGTCTTCCGGGCCGAGGACGGCCGCGTCGCCTTCGTGGTCGGCGACCTGACCGGCAAGGGGCTGGAGGCCGCCGCCGCGACCGCCGAGGTCAAGTTCACGCTGCGCGCGTTCCTGCGCGAGTATCCCGACCCCGCGGCCGCCCTGTGGCGTCTGAACCGCTCGCTCCTGGACGCCCAGCGCCTCTCCGGGCGCGCGCGCGACAACCTCGTCGCCGTGGCCGTCGCGGTGCTGGACCTGGAAACCGGGACCGTCCATCTCTCCAGCGGCGGCTCCGAACCCGTGCTGCTGCTGCGTCAGATGCCCGGGGAGGAGGGGCGCGCGGTGTTCTTCGGGAGTCCGATATCGGGCGGGCGCGGGCCGCTGCTCGGGACGATGCCCGAGGATGCCTACCCGATGGCGGTGCATAACCTCAGCCCGGGTGATGCCCTTGTCCTCTTCACCGACGGCCTGACCGAGGCACGCAGGCCCCTCGCCGACGCCACGGCTAATGGCAACGGGGGCAACGGCAGCGGTGGCGATCCCCGCGACCCGCGCGTCTACGGCTGGGAGGCCGTCTCCTACCGCGCCGCCGAACTTTGCACCGCGAGCGGCGCGGACATGACGGCGGTCGCGCAGGGTCTGGTGGACTCCGCCACCGCCTTCGGCGGCGGGCACCTCTCCGACGACACCTGCGTCCTCACCGCCCGCTGGGTCCCCGAAACCAGACCCGACGAGTAGCCCTGCGCCCCGGTCACCCCCGGCCGACGGATCGCAGCAGGTACAGGGCAGCGCAGACAAGCGCCGCCCACCCCAAGCGCTTCAAGCCCAGCACGCCACCCCGCACGAGTCCCGCGTCCCCAAACCCGCTGCCCCACAGGAGGTTGCAGGCGCACCAGAGGATGCCGACCGGGATCAGTGCCGCGGCGGCAAGCAACAGCGGAAGCGTCAGGGACGGCCCCGCGAAGCCTCCCGGCCGCAGGAACAGGCCGAAGTCGCGGGCGACGTTGGCGAGCAGGGCGAAAAAAAGCGCAACCAGCCCGATCCGGTATCCCAGACCGGCTGGCTGCGCCTTCGGCCGTGCGGGTTGTGGTGGCCTTCGTGTCATCCCTCTCCTCATCCGGCCCAGACCAGCCAGAGCAGTCGCAGTAATGGTCCCACGATCAGTGTCAGACCGAGGATGCCGCCCAGGACGCGGCCCGGTTCGTCGTCGCGCCGCCCGTCTCCAAGGTCGATTATGCTGCCTACCACCGCGCCGATGGCTACGAACGGGAGGGCGATGGCGCAGACCCATCCCAACAGGAGGAGGGGGACCATCATCGCGGACCCCGCTGAAGTCCAAACGCTCGCCCCCCAGATGCACGCGCCGAAGAAGGCCGCGACGGCGTAGGGGAGCAGGGCGAGCGTCAGCCCCTTCCCGCGGGGACGCCAGCGCCGCCACTGCTCCCGCTGCCGCCACTCCGTCCGTCCGCCCTCGTTACCGGGGCTGTTGGGGCTGCGGAAACGTGTCGCCGCTGAGGTCGCCGACGAGGCCGCCGCGAAAGCGGTTCTGCCAGTTCTCCTGGAGGCGTGCCGACCGGATCTTGTTGAAGACGAACAGGTTCAGGAAGTGCATCCCGCCCAGGATCAACAGCACCAGCCCGACCTTGGTCGAAAGCGCCTCGATCGACTCGCGGGGACCGGCGATGTCGTTCTCCAGGCGCAGCATCAGGCTCACGTACCCGAGGTTGACGAGGTAGAACCCCACTACGAGCAGGTGGTTCACCGAGTCCGCTACCTTCTCGTCGCCGTGGAAGACGTCCACCAGGAACACGCGCCCGTTCTTGAACAGCGTCTGCGCGACCCAGACCGTCAGCGTCACGGTGATGGCGAGGTAGACCAGATAGGTGATGACGATGGGACTCATGTCCGTATCTCCGTTTCCCTTGTGGTAGAATGAGCACGTAAACTAAATAGTGAACGTGTTCATCTTATGCTGATACGGTACCACTGGAGTATTCTCCGTGTCAATAGAAAAGTGAACGTGTTCGAAAAATAATCTATGGCTAAAACCGACATGGTTCCCAGCGAGGCGAAGGTGACCAAGGGCGAGCGGACGCGCGAGCGGATACTGGAGGCCGCGCTCGACTTGTTCGCGCGCAAGGGATACAACGCCGCCACCATGCGCGATATCGCGGCCGAGGCGGGCTGCTCGCTCGGGCTGGCCTACCGCTACTTCGCCAGCAAGGAGGAGATGGTCCTCGCGCTCTACGAGCGGCTGGCGGCGGAGCTGGAGGAGGAGGTCGCCGCGCTGCCGTCCGCCAGCCTGGCCGAGCGGTGGGCGCGGGCCGAGCGGGCGGAACTGGCGCGGCTGGAACCGCACCGGGAGTCGCTGGCGGCCCTGTTCGGCGCGGGGCTATCGGTGGACTCGCCCACGCAGGTGCTCGGCCCCGGGACCCGTGAGCTGCGCACCCGCGTGCGCGGCGTCTACGGGCGATTGCTCACCGGGGCGTCGGACGCGCCGAGAGGGAAGGCGGTCGAGCATCTGACCACGCTGCTCTACGCCTCGCACCTGTCGCTCGTCCTCTTCTGGCTCCAGGATCGCACGCCGGATCAGAAGGCGACCGGCGAACTTATTGCCTTCGGGCGGGACATGCTCGCTCGACTGCGCCCCGTCCTCGGCCTGCCCTTCGTCGCCCGGCAGACCGCGCGCCTCGCCACGATAATGACCCCCCTCTTCGGCGCGGGAGAGGCGGACGAGGGCGGCAGTGACGGGCAATGCTCAGGGTCGAGAGGCTGACGCGAGGGCCCGGGAGAGGTCGCTGATAGCGGAGAACTCGGTTTCGGGGGCCGCGGTCGCCCCGGAGACGTTGCCGAAGCGGACCCGCCGCGCCTGGCGCGCCACGACCATGCGCGACTCGGGATAAACGATGAGGTACTGGCCGTGGCTCCCGGAGTGCTCGAAGGAGATGAGACGCCCGGCGTCCTCCCTGAGCCACCAGATCAGCCCGAGCGCGGGCGTCTCCGCGTCCCCGAGCGTGGGCGCGAGCGGCGCGTCCGGTCCGTGGAACTGGTTCCGGAGCATCTCCGCGACGAACCCTTCGGAGACGAGACGGTTGCCGCGCCACCGGCCCCGGTCGAGCAGCAGCTGGCCGAACTTCGCCAGGTCGTGTGCCCGCATCGAAAGGCCGTCCGCCCCGCGCGCGTGGCCCGCCTCGTCGCGCGCCCAGGAGTACTCCTTTACCCCCAACGGCGTGAAGAACTTCCGCCCGACGTAACGGTCGGCGGGCATCCCTGAGGCCCGCTGCACGACCCCGGAAAGCAGATGCAGGGCGTCGTCGCTGTACTGGTAGGCGGCGCCCGGCTCGTCCTCCACCGGGCGCGCGAGGGCGTACCGGACCAGGTCCCGGTTCATCGCCTGCGTTCGCCGCATCTGCGCGAGCGGGTCCGCCCCTTCTTCCTCGCCACTCACCTCCGCCTTCAGGCCCGAGGTGTGCGTCAGCAGGTGCCGGACGGTGATGCGCGCGTGCCGGGGCATCCCCCGCCACTCGGGGAAAAAGTCCGCCACGGGCTGATCGAGTGTCTTTATCTTTCCCTCGTCCAGCAGCGCGCCGACGGCGAGGGCCAGGAACGGCTTGGTTACCGACATCAGGGCGATGGGGGACTGGTAACTGCCGAAGTACTTCTCGGCGACGATCTCGCCGTCCTTCATCACCACCAGGGCGTCCGAATGGGTGGCGCCCGCCTTCGTCACGAGGCGGTCGAGCGCCCCGGGGTCTATTCCGCGCGCGGCAAGCTTCTCCGGGGGCAGGACGAACCCCGAGCGCACTCCGACCCCCGGCGCGTGGTAGGACTTCAACCCGGGTTCGCGCCCCCGGAGCGGATGCCCGGCGGGCAGATTCGCGGCCTCGCGCCGGTAGCCCGCTGCACTGATAGCGAACCCCGCCGGGTCGCGCAGGACGCGGCACGCCTCCGCGCGCATGAGGTAGGCCAGGCAGCGCGCGGCGGGCACGCCGCCGTCCGACGCCGCCGCCGAAGCCCGCCGCATGTCCGCCAGAGACTTATCGGCGGTGGCCCGCAGCGCGGGATAGTCCGACTGATAGAGCGCGAGGAGGTAGGGGGTGGTGAGAAGGTTGACCTCCTCCTCCCACCGCTTCCGCTGCGGTGAGACACGAGGCGCGTCGGCCGCCGGAGGCCGCTTCCCGTCGTCGGCGGCGACGGCCGCCGACGCCGCTGTTCTCTCTTTGTCCGTCCGCACACGTCCCGGAGCGGACTGCGCCGCCCACGCCGCGCCGCCGTGGCAGGCTGCCAGGGCGAGTAGCAGGACGATCGGCCGTGATCGCATCAGACCTGCCCGAACGGTTCGTGGGCGGCGGACTTGGCGACGATTCGCAGCAGCGCGGACAGCATCTCGGTGCGATCGACGCCGTTCAGGGCGAGGGCGGCCTGCGTCTCGACGTAGCCGAACGGGACGCCCATGTCGTAGCGCTCGCCCTTCGTCTCCACGGCGACGTACCGCTCGCGCTCGCGCAGCATCTCCTGACTCGAGGTGAACTGTATCTCGCCGTTCTGCCGGATGTTGTTCTCGATGTGGTGCTCCAGGCAGTCGAAGATCGAGGGCGGGAAGACGTGCATCCCGAAGAAGCAGAGGTAGTAGCCGCGCTTCACGCCGGGCGTCTGGAGGTGCTCCGCCGCGTATTCGATGGTCGGCTTCTCGTAGATCGCGGTGACCTCATAGCTGGGCGGCTCCGAGCCGAGCTGACGGCCGGCGACCGTCCCGAAGAGGTGGAGCTTGTCGTCCGGCGTCTGCTGGACGCCGGAGACGGCGCACTGGGCCACGGCGTAGGTCTCGATCACCTGTTGCGCGCACGGCTTTTTGATCGTGGAGATGTAGATGTGGTCACCCAGCAGCAGCAGGAAGGGTTCGTCGCCGACGAACTCGCGCGCCTGGTAGACCGCGTGGCCGTAGCCTTCGGGAGTGGCCTGCTCGACGTAGGTGATGCGCTCCTGAATCCGCCGGAGGGCGTCCGCCTGCGCCAGCGCCCACTCCTTGTTCTTGAAGGTGCGCCGCTCCTCGTCGGACAGGCGCGCGAAGTGTCGCTGGAACGCCTCCTGCTGGCCGGGGCTGACGACGATGCAGATGTCTTCGACCCCCGACGCCAGGCACTCCTCGACGATAATCTGGATCGTCGGCTTGGTGATGCCGTCCCGGTCCACCAGCGGGAGCAACTCCTTCTGGATGCTGCGCGTCGCCGGGAACTGCCGCGTGCCACGACCCGCCGCCGTGATGACGGCCTTGCGAACGATTCCCATGCTCTTCTCCACCCTTTGCTTTACGGCCTTCGTTTGTCTTTTGACCATGCGATAGCGGCGGGGATTCCGTCCTTTATCATGGCGTCGTAGTGCTCCCCGGCGGGCACCGACGCGTACGTGACCGCGGGATTACCCTTCTTCACGGACTCCGCGAAGGCGCGCACGTCGCGCTCCCGGACCACGGAGTCGTCCTCCGCGCAGAACAGGAACAGGGGCAGGGTTAGCCGCGCGACGTTGTTGTGCGGCGACAGCGCGTCAAGTTTGGCGCGCAGGCCCTTCGCGCCGAGTTTCTCCACCATGTTTCCGGCGTAGCCTATCTTGCCGGTGACGTCCACGGCGGGCGCGAACGCGATGCACCCCGCCAGGCGCTTGTTCTCGAAGGCGGCCACCTGGAGCGCCAGCGTCGCGGCGGAGCTGTGCCCGGCGACGAA
>DATLHN010000163.1:0-18380 GCA_035539875.1 Armatimonadaceae bacterium | reverse complement strand
CGGCGGCAAGGTGCGCGTCGCCACGACCACCGGGATGATCGCCGACATCGTGCGGAACGTGGGCGGCGACCGGGTGGACGTGACCGCGCTGATGGGGCCGGGCACGGACCCGCACTACTACAAGGCGACCGCGGGCGACATCCAGACGCTCACCGGGGCGGACGTCATCTTCTACAACGGCCTGGAGTTGGAGGGCCGGATGACGGAGACGTTCGAGAAGCTGGCCGCCACCGGCCGCAAGACGGTCGCCGTGGCGGGGGGCGTGCCGACGGAGAAGCTGCGGCAGCCGCGCGAGTTCCAGGGACGCTACGACCCGCACGTCTGGTTCGACGCGAAGCTCTGGCAGCACCCGGTACGCGCCGTGGCGAAGACGCTTTCCGAAATGGACCCGGCGTCGGCGACGCTCTACGAGCGCAACGCGGCGGAGTACCTGGCGGAGTTGGAGAAGCTCGACGCCTACGCGCGGACACAGATCGCGAAGCTGCCGGAGGCGCAGCGCATCCTGATCACGGCGCACGACGCGTTCGGCTACTTCGGGCGGGCGTACGGGATCGAGGTGCGCGGGCTCCAGGGGACGAGCACGACCTCGGAGGCAGGGGCGCGCGACGTCCAGGACCTGGCGAAGCTGATCGCCGAGCGCAAGGTGAAGGCGATCTTCGTGGAGTCTAGCGTGCCCCCCGGCACCATCGAGGCGGTGCAGAAGGCGGTGCAGGCGCGCGGCTGGGACGTGAAGATCGGCGGGCAGCTCTTCTCGGACGCGATGGGCGCGGCTGGGACGCCCGAGGGGACGTACGTCGGCATGTTCCGGCACAACGTCGATACGATCGTGGGGGCGCTGAAATGACGAACGGCGGCACGGCGACGGCAGCGGGAGCGACGGCGGCGGCAGCGCCGGTCTCCGTCCGGGACCTGACCGTCGCCTACGACGAGAAGCCGGTCCTTTGGGACGCGGACCTGGACATCCCGGCGGGCTCGTTGGCGGCGATCATCGGGCCGAACGGCGCGGGCAAGTCCACGCTCATCAAGGCGATACTCGGGCTGGTCCCGGCGGCGGCGGGCACGGTGCGCCTCTTCGGCGAGCCGTACGAGCGGGTGCGCAAGAGCGTGGGGTACGTCCCCCAGCGCGGCAGCGTGGACTGGGACTTTCCGACCAGCGTGCTGGACGTGGTGATGATGGGCATGTACGGGCGGCTCGGCTGGGTGCGCCGCCCCGGCAAGTCGGAGCGCGAGCGGGCGCGGGAGTGCCTGCGCGAGGTGGGCATGGAGGATTTCGCGGCTCGGCAGATCAGCCAGCTATCGGGCGGCCAGCAGCAGCGCGTCTTCCTCGCCCGCGCGCTGGCGCAGGAGGCCCGGATGTACTTCATGGACGAGCCGTTCGCGGGGGTGGACGCCACCACCGAGCGGGCGATCATCGGCATCCTCCAGCGCCTGCGCGACGACGGCAAGACCGTCCTCGTGGTCCACCACGACCTCCAGACCGCCCCGGAATACTTCGACTGGGTCGTCCTCCTCAACGTCCGCATCATGGCGAGCGGCCCGATGGAGGCGACGTTCACCCCGGACAACCTGCAGCGCACCTACGGGGGGAAGATCGCCTTCCTCAAGTGACGGCGATTCAAAGAGCATGAACGTCCTGCGCGACCTGTTTCTGGACTACACGCTTCGCAACATAGCGCTCGGCGCGGCCGTGCTCGGCCTCGTCAGCGGCGTCCTCGGCTCCTTCGCGGTGCTGCGCCGCCAGGGCCTGATGGGCGACGCCCTCTCGCACGCCGCGCTGCCCGGCATCTGCCTCGCCTACCTGCTGACGGGCTCCAAGGCCCCGCTCGTGCTGATGCTCGGGGCGGCGGCGGCGGGCTGGCTTGGCATGGTCCTGATCCTGCGCATCGTCCGCCACACGCGCATCGACCCCAACTCGGCGCTCGGCATCGTGCTGACCGTCTTCTTCGGCTTCGGCGTCGTCCTGCTCACCGTCCTCCAGAAGCGCAACGACGCCGGGCAGGCGGGCCTCGACAAGTTCCTGTTCGGGCAGGCGGCGGCGATGACGCAGGAGCAGGTGGCGACTATGGCCGTGCTCGGCGGCGCGGCGCTGCTCGTGGTCGCCCTTCTCTACAAGGAGTTCAAGCTGCTCGCCTTCGACCCGGAGTTCGCCCGGAGCCTGGCGCTGCCGACCCGCTCCCTCGACCTGCTGCTCACCAGCCTCCTGGTGGTGGCAGTGGTCATCGGCCTGAACACCGTGGGCGTCGTTCTGATGTCGGCTATGCTGGTAGCCCCGGGCGCGGCGGCGCGGCAGTGGACCGACTCGCTGAGCAAGATGCTCGCCCTGGCCGGCGCATTCGGCGCGGCGTCCGGGATCGCCGGGGCCGTCCTGAGCGTGACGGCGGAGCGGATCCCCACCGGCCCGGTCATCATCCTGTGCGTCACCCTGATCGTGATCGTCTCGCTGCTGTTCGGCTCGGCGCGCGGACTGGTCTGGGAGTGGCTGCGCCAGGCGCGCCACCGCAGGGAGATGCGCGCGGCCATGGCGGCCGAGGGGGGAACGACGCCGTGAGTCCGAACCTGGTGATCGCGCTGACCGCGGCACTGGCGGCGTGCGCCTGCGCGCTGGTGGGCGTCTTCCTGGTGCTGCGTCGCATGGCGCTCATGGCCGACGCCATCAGCCACGCCATCCTGCCGGGCCTGGTGGCGGGCTACTGGCTGGCGCGGGGGCCGAACGTGGTGGCCGGCTTCTTCGGCGCGTCGGCGGCGGGCCTGCTGACGGTCTGGCTGACCGAGTCGCTCACGCGCAGCCGCCGGGTCAAGGAGGACACGGCGATCGGCCTGGTCTTCCCGGCCCTTTTCGCGCTCGGCGTGCTGCTGGTGTCGCGCTTCTTCTCCAACGTCCACCTCGACACGGACGCCGTCCTCTTCGGCGAGATCGCATTCGCGCCGCTTGAGACGTGGCGGTTAGGCGGGCGGGACGTGGGGCCGACCGCACTCTGGTCGCTCGGCGCGCTGACCACGCTGAACGCCGCGTTCCTAACGCTCTTCTACAAGGAATTGAAGCTGTCGACGTTCGACCCCGGGCTCGCCGCCGCGCTGGGCTTCGCCCCTGCGGCGATCCACTACGCGCTCATGGGCATGGTCGCGGTGACCACGGTCGGCGGGTTCACGGCGGTCGGCGCGATCCTGGTGATCGCCCTGATCATCGTGCCGCCGGTGACGGCCTCTCTGCTCACGGAGCGGCTGCCCACCCTGATCGCGCTTTCGGTGGCGGTCGGCGTCGCCGGGTCGCTGATCGGCTTCCAGCTCGCGTCGGCGTGGGACGTCAGCATCGGCGGCATGATCGTCTCGACGCTCGGCGTCGTGTTCGGCGTCGCCCTGCTGCTGGCCCCGCGCAAGGGGCTGGTGGCGCAGAGTCTGCGCCACGCCCGGCTGCGGCGGCAGTTCGCCCGTGAGGCGCTGGTGGTGCACCTGGCGACGCACGAGGGGACGGCGCTGGAGGACAGCGAGTGCCGCCCGGCCCACCTCCAGGAGGAGCTACTGTGGACGGCGGACATGGCGAGTCGCACCGTCGCCGAGGCGCAGGCGGCGGGCCTGGTCCAGCCGGTGGACCGCGAAGGGCACCTGCACCTGACCGACCGCGGGCGCGAAGTCGCCGAGGACGTGGCGAAGCGATAACCGGCGAGATTCGCAGTAGGCGACGGAGCGAGAGTGGCGCACAAATTTCCGGTGTTCCGGCGGAGGAAGCCGGAAGGAGTGCGTGCAATAATCCCCTTCATACGGGGCGGCGCTGGTGATCGAGGTTAGACGGAGAAGGCAGTAAGGCCCGCCCTGCAGTGCGTCTCTTCCGGTTCTCGTTCCTCCTGGAAGGAGTGTGCATCATGCGCACGCATCGCCGCCGTCCGGGCAGCGGCCGCCGCGCCGCCGCCGCGCCGCTCTTGACTCTCGCCGCCCTCTGTGCCCTCGGCATCGCCGGGGCGTTCGCCGCACAGGGTCCGCCGCTGTTCCCCCGGCCGGTCCCGGGTCCGCCGGAGAACGGCCCGCTGGTCATCGGAGACATGCCGTTCCCCAGCAAGGCCGCGTTCCTCGCGAGCGGCGGCCGCTGCGCTACCCTCATGCCCTCCGCCAACGAGATGGGGCGCATCGAGCGGCGGCTGAAGGAGTTCCGCGCCAAGCGGGCTTCGGACCTCGGGGTCCAGGCGGCGGCAGCGCCTTCCCTCGTGACAATTCCCGTCTACGTCCACGTCGTCACTACCTCCTCCGGCGTCGGGAACGTCACCGACCAGCAGATCGCGGCGCAGATCGACGTGATGAATAAAGCCTACGCCGGGCTGGACGCGAAGGCGCCGGGGCAGCCGGAGTCCGCGCAGACGACGGCCAGCACGCGCTACCGGTTCTCGCTTGCCGCCACCGACCGTACGGCGAACAACGGGTGGTACACGGCGGGGCCGAACACCACGGCGGAGCGGCAGATGAAGGCGGCCTTGCGGAGGGGAGGCGCGGGCGACCTGAACGTCTACATCTCCAGCCCGGGCGGCGGGCTGCTGGGCTGGGCGACGTTCCCGTCGAACTACGCGTCCAACCCGAGCAACGACGGGGTGGTGATCCTGAACGCGTCGCTGCCGGGCGGCAGCGCGTCCCCGTACAACCTCGGCGACACCGCGACCCACGAGGTGGGACACTGGCTCGGGCTGTACCACACCTTCCAGGGGGGCTGCACGAGCGGCAACGACGGCGTGACGGACACGCCCGCCGAGCGGTCCGCCTACTACGGCACCCCGCCGCCCAATCCGGACACCTGCAAGAGTAAGGCGTACGTCGGGCGTGACCCGGTCGAGAACTTCATGGACTACACCGACGACATCGGCATGTTCCAGTTCACCGCCGGACAGGCGTCCCGCATGGACGGGCTCTCCCAGACCTACCGCGGCCTGTAGCCACGAACAAAGCAGGAGGGGCCCGCCGCGCTCGAGCGCGGCGGGCCCCTCCTGCTTTCACGTCCCGGCCCCCGTGTCGCGCGGCGGCGGCGCGGGCGCGGGTGGTGGCGGTGCCGCCTTCGGCTCCCGAGCCTCCCGCGCGGCGCGCTCGGCGTCGGTCTCCACGGCGTGGGCGGCGTCGATCACGAAGCCGCTCTCCTCCAGTTCCTCCAGCGATTCCTCGCCCTCCGCCACCTCTTCCAGCTCGCCCTTGGTCGCCTTGTGTCTCAGCGCGTAGAGGGTGCCGAAGATGACGATCAGGGCGAAGACCACCCAGAACAGCCACTTGGGCATCAGGTGGGGTTCGGGCCGCCCGAGTGCCCGGTAGTAGATGTCGAGCGAGGCCGACGCTAGTTTGACGCCCGCCCAGCCTACGAGCATGTAGGCGGTGTTGTCCAGAGACGGGTACTGGTGAATGAGTTTGATGAAGAACGAGGCGGCGATACGCAGCAGGATGATGCCGAGGAACCCCCCGGCGTAGACGATCCAAACCTTGCTCGGGTCGTGCACCAGCGCGACGGCCACGAGGATGGAATCGACCGCGAAAACGAGGTCGGTGAGTTCGACCACGGCGACCGTGGCCCAGAAACTGCGCCCGCCGCGCGCTTTCGCGGCCTCGTCGCCTTCGTCATCGTGGCGTGGGGTCAGAAAGTGGCGGACGGCAAGCACGATCAGGTAGAGCGAGCCGATGCCGCAGATCCACCACAGGCCCATCATCCACTTGGCGAACGTGATGCCCAGGCCGCGCAGCACGAACGCGCCGACCAGGCCGTAGAGCAGGGCGCGCTTCTGCTGCTCCCCGGGCAGGTGGCGCACCAGAAGCGCCAGCACGAGGGCGTTGTCCGCCGACAGCAGCCCTTCCAGTATGATCAGCGTGCCGACGATAAGCAGGTCGGAGGGACTGAATGTCAATCGAGATCTATTCTCCTGGGGCGGTGCCGTCCGCGGATGGTACGCTCATTATACCGCGCCGGTCCTGCCCGCTAATCGCCCGGCCGTCCCGCGCTCCCCCGGCGCACCGCAGGAAAGAGGGGCGGGGACACCGAAAGGGAGAGCGGACTGCAACCACACGCAAACGTTTCGGAGAGCGAACCCGTGGACCTCACACCGCACGCCGGGATTCCGGCGACCCTCGAACCATCGTCGCTGACGGTCCGGTTCGGCCCGGAGATACTGGCCCCGGAGCCGGAGCGGCGCACCTCCGGGGACCTGAAGCCCGTGCTGTACGCGCCGGAGGCGGCCGACCCCGCGGACCTGCTCTACACGGTCTGCCGGGGCGTCGTCCCGCGCGATCAGGCGGAGGAGTTCCGGCGGCGGGCGCTGGTCTACGTGGTCACCGTGCTGCGCGGCGGTACCATCGGCGGCGCGGAGCGGGTGCGCACCCGCGGCCACACCAATTCAACTGCTCCCGGCACCAGCATCGCCTACCCCGAGGTCCACGAGGTATGGGCCGGACGCGCCCTGCTCTACCTTCAGGGTGAGGTTGACACCACGCCCGACGACGTCGTGACGATAGCGATGGAGGAGGGTGACAAGGCGGTGGTCGCGCCCGGGTGGGCCGCGCTCATGGTCAACGCGGGCGACGAGCCGCTGGTCCTCGGCACCTGGCGCACGGCCGACTGCGTCACGGAGTACGACGCGGTCGTAGCGCGAAAGGGGATGGCGCACTTCGTACTCGCGAGTACGGCCCCGGCCGGGTTCGCGCTGGCGCCCAACCCGGCCTACAGGAGCGTCCCCCCGCCGCGCGCGGTCGAACCGCGCGACCTGCCGGATTTCGGCCTCAAGAAAGCCCAGCCGATGCTCACCTCGTTCCACCGGAACCCGGACTTCCTGCGCTTCCTCGCGCGCCCGCAGGACTACGACCACGTCTGGCAATCGCTGTATGAGTGACGAATTGCGCGCCCTCGTCGGCGCGGAACACGTGCGCACGGACGACGACGCGTGCGCTCAGGCGTCGTCGTCCTGGTCCCCTCTCTTTTTCAAGGAGAAGCAGGCCGCGGGCGGCTCGGTCCCGGACCGCGTATCCGCCGTCGTCTCCCCCGCCGACGCCGACGAGGTCGCCGCCGTCGTGCGCTGGGCGAACGCCGCCCCGGCGGTGCTGGTGCCCGTCGGCGGGGGGAGCAACACGGTCGGCTCGAACGATGCCCCGCGAGCGGCGGCGGGGCGCGCCCGGATCGCCTTAGACCTTACGCGCCTGCGAACGGTGCGGTGGGACGAGGAGTCGCTGCGGGTCCACGCCGGGGCTGGCTGCCGCCTCGCGGCGCTGGAGGAGCAGTTAAACGCGCACGAATACACGCTGGGCCACTTCCCCCGCAGCCTGGAGATGGCTGCCGTGGGCGGGGCGGTCGCCACGGACGCGGTCGGCATCTTCTCGGGACGCTACGGGAGGCAGCGCGACCTGACGGTCGGTCTGGAGGCCGTTCTGCCCACGGGCGAGGTCGTCCGCACGAGCGCCCACGGCGCGGGGCCGAACCTGCACCACCTCCTGATCGGTTCCGAGGGCGCGTTCGGCATCGTCACCGAGGCGACGCTGCGGATGTCGCCCCAGCCCGAGGTTCGCGCGTGGGCCGCGTTCACGTTCCCGGCCTTCGGCGAAGCGACGGACGCGCTGCGCCTCATCTACCGGAGCGACGCCCGCCCCGCCGCCGCGCGCCTGTTCGACGCGGACGCCGCCGCGGAATACCTGACGGGCAGGACGCCCGCCGGTGCCGTGCCACTCCTCGTGCTCGGATTCGAGGGCAGCGAGGTCGTCCAGACCGGGCAGTACCAGATGGCGCACGCGGTCTGCCAGAAAATCGGCGGCAAGGAGCAGCCGCCCGAGATCGGCGACGCCTGGTTCGACGCCCGCTACCGGGCCGACTGGATGGCGGCAAACGGCAGACCCGGCGGCCTCGCCGACGTCTTCTCCGTCTGGTGCCCCTGGTCCGCCCTGAAGGACGTCCACGCGGCGATGCGCCGCGCCGCCGCGCCGATGGCGACCGGCCTCGGCGCGCAGGCCGCGCACGCCGACCCGACCGGCGCGGCCCTGGACCTGTTCGTCACCGCGCAGGCGGAGCCGAACGAGCCGGAGGCGGCGAGCGCCCTGTACCGGCGGCTCGACGACGCGGTCGTCGCCGCCGCGCTGGAGGCGGGCGCGGAGACGGTCGCGCACCACTACGGCGTCGGGCGCACCCGGCGCGCGGGCTGGAAGCGCGAGCGCGGCCCGGAGCACGTCGCCGCCCTGCGCGCCCTGAAATCCGCCCTCGACCCGAACGGGGTGCTGCCGTCCCTGTGACACTACGCCACTTCTGGAGTTGCCATGCCTGCTGATCCGATCACTATTTCCCTCTGGCCGGAAGGCCAGGTCCCGCTGGCCAAAGGTACCGCGCCGGAGGACACGCCGTCGCTGACCGTATACCCACCGAAGGGCCGGGGAAACGGCGCGGCCATAGTCGTCTGCCCCGGTGGGGGCTACGGCCACCTCGCCCCGCACGAGGCCGAGCCGGTCGCCCGCTGGGCGAACGCGCACGGAATGGTAGGCCTCGTCCTGAAGTACCGCCTCGGCAACCAGGGGTACAAGCACCCGGCGATGCTCACGGACGCCCAGCGGGCGATCCGCACCGCGCGGCACCGCGCGGGCGAGTGGTCCATCGACCCGGCGCGCGTCGCCATCCTCGGTTTCTCGGCGGGCGGGCACCTCGCCTCGACCGCGGCCACGCACTTCGACGCCGGGAACCCGCGCGCCGACGACCCCATCGACCGGCAGTCGTCGCGCCCGGACGCCGCCATCCTCGTCTACCCCGTTATCGACATGGCGGGCCGCCCCGCGCACGCCGGGTCGCGCGCCAACCTGCTCGGCCCGAACCCCGACCCGGCGCTGGTCGCTAATCTCAGCAACCACACGCAGGTCACCCGCGAGACGCCGCCGACGTTCCTGGTCCACAGCTTCGAGGACAAGGCGGTCCCGGTGGAGAACAGCCTGCGCTTCGCGCTCGCGCTGGAGGCGAACGGGGTTCCGTTCGCCATGCAGGTCTACGAGCACGGCCCGCACGGCTACGGCATGGGCAAACCGGAGTACCCGGAGACGATGGCCTGGCCCGACCAGTGCGCCGCCTGGCTCAAATCCCGCGGCTTCCTGAAGGGCTGAACGAGCGATGATCGCGCCAAGGAGAACGATGACTGACATTGGCGGCGGAAAGACGTGGGCGACCCTGGCGACGGCAGTAGCGCTTCTGGCGGCGGGTCCGGTGGGGGCGCAGCAGCAGCAAAAACCGGCGGCGGTGGGCAAGCCGCTGCCGACGGTGCGGCTGTTCGACGGGAAGACGCTGAGCGGCTGGGAGCGCAAGGCGGTCCACGGCGGCAACGGCGGCATCTGGGCGGTGCAGAACGGTCTGCTCGTGGGAGACCAGGAACCGGAGCACAAGGGGGGTCTGCTCGGGACGACGCGCTCGTTCGGCGACGCGGTGATCGAACTGGAGTTCAAGGCGGTGGGATTCCCGCTCGACAGCGGCCTGTTCCTGCGGACGCAGCCGAACGGCAACGGCTACCAGCTCACGATCGATATCAAGCCGGACGGCAGCGTCGGCAGCATCTACGTCCCGAGCGACGGGTTCGTCGCGCAGGACAAGACGTGGAAGGCTAAGTACCGCGAGAGCGACTGGAACACGCTGAAGGCGGAGATCACCGGGCAGCCCGCGCGCGTCCGCGTCTGGCTCAACGGGCAGCAGACCGTGGACTTCACGGACACGAAGGAGCGCCTGCCGCGCACCGGCTACGTCGGCCTCCAGGTGCACGGGGGTGGCGGGTCCTGGGGCGCGGACAGCCGCATCCAGTACCGAAACGTGCGCGTCACCCCCCTCGCCACCAACGTCGCGGGCGACGACCCGCTGACGTCGAAGCGGACGCAGTGGTGGCGCGACGCGAAGTACGGGATGTTCGTCCACTGGGGCGTCTACGCAGCCGCAGCCGGTTACTGGGACGGCAAGCCGGTGCCGGGCGCGGGCGAATGGATCATGAACACGGCGAAGATCGCGCCCGCCGCCTACGAGTCGCTCGCGCCGAAGTTCCACCCGACCGCGTACGACGCCCGCGCCTGGGCGCGGCTGGCGAAGGACGCCGGGATGAAGTACCTGGTCATCACCAGCAAGCACCACGACGGGTTCGCGCTCTACCCGACGAAGGTCAACCGCTGGAACGTCGCCGACGCCACGCCGTTCACCGGGCGCGACCCCCTGAAGGAGCTCGCCGACGCCTGCCGGGCGGAGGGCATCCGCTTTGGCCTGTACTACTCCATCATGGACTGGCACGACCCGGACGCCGTCCGCGGGAAGGCCGACGCGAGCTACGTCCCGCGCATGAAGGAGCAGCTGCGCGAGGTAATCACCCGCTACCAGCCGTCCGTGCTCTGGTTCGACGGCGAGTGGGTGGACTGGTGGGACGAGGCGAAAGGGCGCGACCTGGAGGCGTACGTCCGCTCTCTCAAGCCCGACGTCATCGTCAACAACCGCGTCGGCAAGCGCAAGCTGACCGACGGCGACTACGAGACGCCGGAGCAGGAGATTCCCCGCGCCGCGCTGGGCGAGCGTCTGTGGGAGACCTGCATGACCCTCAACGACACCTGGGGCTACAAGCGGGACGACAACAACTGGAAGTCGTCCGAGGGGGTGGTCCGCCGCCTCGCGGACATCGCCGGCAAGGGCGGTAACTTCCTCCTCAACGTCGGCCCGGACGCGACCGGAGTCATCCCCGCCGAGTCCGCCCACATCTTGAGGGAGGCCGGGGCCTGGGTCCGCGCGAACGGCGAGGCGATCTACGGCACGACCTACGCGCCCCTGCCCGCCCCCGCCTGGGGCCGCCTTACGCGCAAGGGCGACACCCTCTACGCGATCGTCCTCGACCGCCCGAAGACGCCCGGCGCGCCCCTGCGCCTGGAGATCGCCGATCCGATCTCGAAGGCGTCCCTCCTGCGCGGCGGCGCGACCGTGCGGGTCGCGGCTGCAGGTCCCGGCGCGGTGGACCTGTACCTGCCCGAGGCCGCGTCTGCCGAGCCGCTGGCGACCGTGGTGAAGCTAACGGTGCCGGGCGGGGCGCTCACGCCGGTCCGCTCGCGCGCCGAGCGGACGGCGGCGGGCGAGCCGCTCCCCGCGCAGGCGAACGGCTCCTACGCCCTGTCGGCGGACGGCGCGGCGCTGCGCGGCGGCGGCCCCCTGCGCCTCGAAGGTGACGCGGTGTCCAATATCGGTTACTGGACGGATGCGAAGGGCTACGTCGAGTGGTTCGTCGCCCCGGAGCGGCCCGCGACCTACGCGGTCGAGGTCGAGTACGCCTGCGAGCCGGGCAATGGCGGCCCGTTCGCGGTGCAGGTCGGCCCCGCGACCGTGGGCGGCAAGGCGGAGCCGACGGGCGGCTGGCAGTCCTACCGCACCCTGCGCCTGGGCACGGTGTCGGTCCCGGCGGGCAGGCACGCGGTGACGGTGAAGGCGACCGGCCCCTTCTCCGGCGGCCTCATGAACCTGCGCGCCGTGCGCCTCGTGCGTCAGTAGGCGAACTTACACGCGGAGGGCGCGGCAAGCAGCGCCCCTACGGTGCAGACTGTGTTGTGGTTGGCGGAAGGTGATGCTTACCGCTATCCCCGTCCACGCTGTACTGTACTGTAGGGGCGCTGCTTGCTTGCCGCGCCCTTCTTCGCCCGGGGACTAATGCAGGTTAGCGCCGAGCACGAAATCGCCCGTGCTGTCCTGCTCGGAGCCCTGGCGCTGCCGGTTCGCCGCGCCGCCCCGGTTCTCCAGGGGGCGTCCGCCGTCGTCCCCGCCATCCGGCCCGACGCTGTACAGGTGGTATTCGGTGGCGGAGAGGCGGCGGTAGCGCAGGCTCGCCTTCCCGTCGGGCGCGAACGGGTCGGCGGGGGCGGCGTTCAGGTAGCCCGCCGCCACGATCTCGCCCAGCGACCCCGGAAGGTCGCCGCGCTCCTGCTGGTAGGCGCGCAGGGCGAGTTTCCCGAGCAGGAGGGCGTTCTGCGCCCGTGCGTCCGCCTCCTTGTGGACCACCGGGCCGAAGACGGGGGCGAGTATTTGGTTGATCACGTCCTTCGGCTCCTCTATCGGGCGCATCGCCTCCGGGTAGGGCCGCCGGGCTGACGCGATGACGCGGTCCATGTACTCGGCGTTGGCCTTGAGGACGCCCGCCTTGGTCAGCGGGAAGGTGCGGGCGAGCACCATCGCGCGCATCGGCAAGTCGGGTTCGGCGGTCTCGCCGCCCGGTAGCAGCACGCACACCGCGCCCGCGGCAAAGTCATCGATGCGGCCCTTGCGGAACTCGTGGAGCAGGATGCGCTGCGTCCCCCACTTCTCCTGCTCGAAGGTGTCCGCGATAGGCGGGCGGGCCGCCGCCATCGCCTCCAGCCGGGCCGCAGCGGCGCGGGCCTCGTCGGCAGAGAGGGCGTCGGCGAGCGAAACGAGCGGGCGCCGACCAATGGCCTCGCAGGCGATCCCGACCAGGCGCGGGATCATCCAGGAATCCGGCATGAGGTCGTTGCCGAGTTCCATCGCGTCCAGGTACGAGGCGGCGGCCTGTGCGTTCTCGCCGCGCGCCGCGTGGACGTCACCCTCCAGGCGGATCAGGCGGGCCGCGCCCCTTATGTCCGCGAGTTCCGGGAATAGCTGGTCCGTCGTCCGTAGGGGGGTCACGCGAACGGGCATCGCCCTCGCCCCGCGCAGGGCAGCCAGCGTCGCCGCGTTCTCGGCGACCAGGGTTTCCCGCTGCGCGGGGGTGGCGTTACGCTGCCCCACGAGGTCCGGGGAGTCCCATGCGACGACCGCGGCGTCCACGTCCTCGCGCCGGACTATCTTCGCCGCCGCCTCGCGCAGGCGGTCGTAGCCGTTGACGGGAAGGGCTTCCGGTTCGGGAACGGTGACGTTCGGGACGCGGTTGGCGTAGCCCAGCCAGAGCCCGCCGGCCACCCCGAGTACCAGCAGCGTGTCCGCCGCTATCCAGAGGGCGCTCGGGAAGGGGCGGCGACGCCGCCGGGACGGTCGCGCGGTGCTATGCGCCGTGCTGTTCGTGTTCATACCAGGAGGAACGCCGGGCGCGGCCCGCGGTTACGGCGCGGGCGGTATAATCTTCGCGTCATGCCCTCCCCCGTCTACACGCCCATTCTCGCCACGCTCGGCTACGTGCTCTCGCCCGACCGGGAGCGCGTCCTGCTCATCCACCGGAACACGCGCCCGGACGACCCGGCTTACGGAAAGTACAACGGCCTCGGGGGCAAGCTGGACGCGGGCGAGGACGTGGCGTGCGGGATGCGCCGGGAACTGCGGGAGGAGGCGGGCATCGAGGCGGCGGCCATGACGCTGCGCGGCACGGTATCCTGGCCCGGCTTCGGCAAGCACGGGGAGGACTGGTTCGGCTTCCTCTTCGTGGTGACCTCGTTCGCGGGAGAGCCGCTGGCCGGGAACCACGAGGGGACGCTCTCCTGGGAGCCGCTCGCGCGCCTTCTCGCATTCGACCTCGACCTCTGGGCGGGCGACCGCCACTTCCTGCCGCTGGTCTTCGACGACGACCCGCGCCCGTTCCACGGCGTGATGCCCTACGCGGGCGGCAGGCCGCTCTCCTGGAGCGTCACGCGCCTCTGATCGGGCAGCAGGCGAGGCGGCTGCCAGGTAACGGGCAGCAGGATACGCCCCGGCGCGTGCTGGCCGAGCACGCGCTTCTCCAGCGCGGCGATCATTTCCTCGGCGATCCGCTCGGGGTCCACTTCGACGCGGCCCAGGACGTCCTCGTAGCCGAAAAGGAGGGAGGAGCCCGCGTTGGCGTGGGAGACGATGCGGACGGAGCCGTCGAGCGCGCCGAGGCGGGCGAGCGTGGGCAGCGCGCCCTGCATCATGTTGTCGTCCGCGGCGTAGAGGCCGTCGGGGCGGAGGGCGGGATCGGACTCCGGGCCGAACGTCTCCCACGCGAACCGCTGCCCCTGCATCTGGTTCGACTCCGGCGTGAGGGGGGCGAAGTCGCCGCCCTGCGTGTGGCGGGAGTCGCGCACCAGTTCGGGCAGGTAGGGCAGGCCGTTCGCTGCCAGCGCCTCACGGAACGGCAGGACCGCGGCGCGCAGCGCGAACGGGTCCACGGGCTGCCCGTCCTCGTAGCCGACCCGCTCGGGCCGGAACGCCACCCAGAGCCCGATGCGCCGACACCCCTGCTCCGCCAGCCTTTCCACCGCCATCCGCGCCATCGCTTGCGCGTCCAGCCCGACCCACGTGTCCCCGGCACAGGCGAAACCGACCACCGGGACGCCCTGCCGCTGGATCCAGTGGACGGTGGAGACCGGCAGGCCGACCGCCAGGACGCCGCTGTAGCGCCCGGACCGCACTTCCTCGGCCAGGGCGGAGTCGAGACGGTGCTCGTCGCCGGGGCGCACCATCTCCGGCGGCTGCCCGAAGTGTACCGTCAGGCGGAACGCCCCCTCAGAGGCGCGCTGGCGCACGAGGGAGACGAGCATCTGCCAGAACGGGGAAACGTCCTTGCCGCGCACGTGTACCGGGTCACAGATCAGGGCAACGGAGAGGACGCGCTCGGGAGCGGCGACGTAGATGCCGGACCCCCGGCGGGTGTGGAGCAGCCCGCGAGCCGTCAGCGCCTCGATGGCGCGGCTCATGGTGGTGACGCTCACCCCGATCTCCTGGCGCAGCGCCGTGAAGGTGGGAAGGCGGGTACCCGGCTCGAGACGCTCGACCATCTCCCGCAGGCGTCGCTCGGCGACTTCTTTACGCGATACCGGGGGGGCGTCAATGGACGGATCGTGAGGCATGGTAAATTTCGCGGTCGTGCTTGACCTGCCTCCGATTATACCGGTATAATCGGAGGCAGGTCAAGCAACGCTGCTTCACTGCCGGAAACGAAGTCGCTTTCCGCTGCCGCACGGCCTGCTGGCAGCCGTATCGATGGAGGTACAGACCCCATGTCACGTCGCACGCATCGCGCGTCCGCTGCTGCGCTCTCCGCCGGATTCACCCTGATCGAGCTTCTCGTCGTGATCGCCATCATAGCGATCCTCGCCGCGATCCTTTTCCCCGTCTTCGCCCAGGCCCGCGAGAAGGCCCGGCAGGCGAGCTGCTCCAGCAACCTGAAGCAGATCGGTCTGGCGATCATGCAGTACCAGCAGGACTACGACGAGACGTTCCCGCGCGGGGCGGACGACGGCTTCGGGAACGCGTGGCCCGCCGCCATCCAGCCCTACGCGAAGAGCCTGGACATCTTCCGCTGCCCGTCCAGCGGTCCGGCCCGCTCGAACCCGGACTGGCGGGGCGTCTACATCGACTACGCCGCCAACGGGATGCTCCTCGCCGTGGAGAGCGAAGGGTGGCGCAACCGCCTCGTCGGCCCCATGGGACTGATCCAGTCCTGGATGGTCAACAGCTGGGGGACCAACGTCGTGAACGAGCTCGCGAAGTTCGAGCGCCCCGCCGAAACGATCCTGATCGCCGAGAAGCACGCTGACCAGGTCGAGGCGCTGCCGACGATGAGCTGGCAGAACCCGATGTCTGCCTACAGCGGCGCGGGGGACGGCAACATCTTCAACAACAACTTCTACGCCGTGACTCCGAGCCGCTTCCCGGACGGCACGCGGGCGGACGCCGCCTGGCCGAACGGCAAGGACGGCGCGGTGAGCGGCAAGCACGGCACCATGGCCAACTTCCTGTTCTGCGACGGGCACGTCAAGGCGATGAAGCCGGTCGCCACCAACCCCAGGGGCAACTTCGACGCTTCCAACATGTGGAACGGCTGGCGGCGGTAGGGTACGGCGGCGATGCCGTTGTCGCCCGGATGGGAGAGAAGATGAGACACGACACCGGACTCGCGGCGCGCGCAGCGCGGGGGGCATTCTGGGTGGCGTGCGGCGCTCTGGTCCTCCTGAGCGCCGCGGGCTGCCAGGGAAAGGCGCCTCCGCTGACGGCGGACGAGAAGGCCAACTTCCAGGGCGGCCCCATGCCCGAGGAGGTACGCCGCCAGATGGAGGAGCACAACCGCAAGATGCAGCAGCAACGGTCGCAGCCGGCTCCGCCGCCGCCGCCCGCGACCCCGTAAATCGGCCGACAGCAGGAATCGGGCAGGGGCGAGGGGAATATCGGCGCATAATATTCGCGCCCACTTCCCGGAGAGGTATTCCTGCCCCCATGCGCCGTTTACGTACCGCGCCCGTGCGCCGCCACGCCAGTACCGCCGCCGCCGCCGCCCTGCCCGTGCTCGCGGCGGCGGCGCTGGCTTCGGTCTGTGCTGCGGAGGTTGTTCCCGCCGTCCCTGCCCGCCCCGCCGCGCAGCAACCCGGCGCTGGCGGCGTAACGCCGCACGCGGGGATGCTCCGCTACCCGGACGTGTCGCGGACGCACGTCGTCTTCCTCTACGCGAACGACCTGTGGGTCGTCCCGCGCGAGGGCGGCACGGCGCTGCCGCTCTCCAGCCCGCCCGGCGTGGAGACCTTCCCGAAGTTCTCCCCGGACGGCCGCAACGTCGCGTTCGTCGGGAATTACGACGGCAACCGCGACCTCTACTCCCTGCCCCTCGACGGCGGGGTCGCCACGCGCGTGACCTACCACCCGGCGACCGAGACCCTCTGCGACTGGACCGCGGACAACCGCCTGCTCTACTCCACCAACGGCTTCGCGGGCCTGGGACGCCAGCAGCAGCTCTTCACGGTCGCGCCCGGCGGCGGCGCGCCCGCGAAGCTGCCCGTGCCCTACGGCGAGGACGGCGCGCTGAGCCCGGACGGCAAGGCGCTCGTCTACCTGCCGCACTCCACCGACAACCGGACGTGGAAGCGCTACCGCGGCGGCATGGCGACCGACCTCTACCACCTCGACCTGACGACGAAGAAGGCGAAGCGGCTCACCGACTGGGAGGGGACCGACACGCTGCCGATGTGGCACGGCGGGAAGGTGTACTACGTCTCGGACGCGGGGCCGGAGCACCGCCTCAACCTCTGGGTCCTGGAGCCGGGCACCGGCAGGAAGCGGCAGCTCACGAAGTACGCCGACTACGACGTCAAGTGGCCGTCGGTGGGGCCGGGCGCGGACGGCAAGGGCGGCGAGATCGTCTTCCAGCACGGCGCGGCCCTGATGCTGCTCGACCTGGCGACGGAGAAGGCGAAGGCCGTCACGGTCCGCATCCCGGGCGACCGCCCCCGCCTGCGCCCGCGCCCGGTGGACGTCACCCGCAGCGTCTCCGGGATCGGCATCTCCCCGACCGGCAAGCGCGCGGTCATCGAGGCGCGCGGCGACATCTGGACCGCCCCGGCGAAGAACGGCACTCCCCGCAACCTCACCCGCACGGGCGGCGTCGCCGAGCGCGACCCCTCCTGGAGTCCGGACGGGCGCTGGATCGCGTACTTCTCGGACGCGACCGGCGAGTACGAGCTGTACGTCACCCAGTCGGACGGCATGGGCGAGACTAAACAACTGACGAAGGGGAGCAAGGGCGGGTTCCGCTCCAGTCCGGTCTGGTCGCCGGACGGCAAGCATGTCGTCTTCGCCGACAACAGCGCCACACTTTACCTGCACACCGTAGCCACCGGGGTCACGAAGACCGTGGACACCGACCCCTGGGCCAGCCAGCTCGCCCCGGTCTGGTCGCCGGACAGTCGGTGGCTCGCCTACGCCCGCACGACCGAGAACAACCGCCAGCAGTCGCTCTGGGTCTACGACACGACCTCGGGGGAGAAGCGGCAGGTGACCAGCGGGATGTTCAACGAGAACAGCCCGGCGTTCGACCGCAAGGGGGACTACCTCTACTACACCAGCAGCCGGTCCTTCAGCCCGACGTACGAGGACCTGGGGACGACCTGGATCTACACCGGGACCGAGGTGCTGCACGCCCTGCCGCTGCGCAAGAACGTGAAGAACCCCTTCGACCCGAAGAGCGACGAGGAGACCTGGAAGAGCGAGTCCCCCGCCGCCGCGCCGAAGACGGAAGCCGCGCCCGAGTTCGCCACCGCCGCCCCTTCCCAACCTGCGGCGACCGCAGCAGCGCAGGCGGACGAGGTTTCCGGCACCTGGAGCGGGACCATCACCGGGCCGTCCCTGCCGAACGGCACCATCGCCTTCACCATGACCCTGGCCCTCGCCCCGGGCGGGGCGGTGACCGGCACGGCCGACTCGCCCGGGCAACCGACCCTGCGGCTGACGGGAACGTACAACGCGGCCACCAGGGAGCTGAGCCTCAGCACCAGCGTGGACGGCAACGCCTTCGTCTTCAGCGGGAAGGTTGCGGGCAACGCCTTCAGCGGCACGGCGACCTTCGGCGGGGAGACGCTGCAGGTCAGCGCCACCCGCCAGGGGGGCGCGCCCGCGCCCGCGACGCCGCCGCCTGCGGGTGCCGCGCCGCAAGCCCCGGCGGCAGCACCCGCCGCGAAGCCCGCCGGAAGCGGCAGCGCGACCGCGCGCGCCTCGATGCCGTCGAAGT
>DATLHN010000162.1:0-7579 GCA_035539875.1 Armatimonadaceae bacterium | reverse complement strand
GCACTGCGCCGTCCTCCGGTGCTTCGGCCTCGTCGTACTCGGCCGAACTGCCCGCCAGCAGGCGGATCATCTCCTCGTGGACGATCTTGATGACCTGGTGGCCCGGCTGGAGGCCGTCGAGGACCTCGTTGCCGACGGCGCGCTCGCGGACCCGCGCGACGAACTCCTTGACGATCTTGAAGTTGACGTCGGCTTCCAGGAGGGCGCGCCGAACCTCGCCCAGCGCGGCGTCCACGTGCTCTTCCGTGAGCTTCGTGGTGCCGCGCAGCTTCTTGAAAGCCTCCTGAAGTTTTTCCGCCAGGGCGTCGAACATCGTTATTACCTGCTATCCCTGCTGCCGCTGCCGTCGTCGCTGCTGCCGCCCGCCGGGGAGCGAAGCGCCGCGTAACGTGGGCGTCCAAGACACGACAAAGCCCGCGCCCGAACGCGCGTCGGGGCGGGCCGCAGTGTCACCGAGGGTGCCGCGCAACACGCAGTCTACCGCGCAAAGCCCCCATTGTCAAACCGGCGCGCCCTTCCCGGGGTCGTCTGTCGGCCCCGGGAAGGGCGCGCCGGAATGCACCTCGGACGGAAGGGCGTCGGCTCGCGGCGTCAGCGCCGGGAGCGGGCCTGGCGGCCCCGGCGCCCCGCCCGGGGGAGTCCGCCGAACAGAACGCGGCGCACGTCGGCCACGCGGCACAGGAGCCGCTCCGCGACCTGGGCGGGCACCGCCTCGGAGGGCGGCGCGGTCATCAGCACGTTGAGGAAGGCGTCCGCCTCCTCGGGGGTGACCCAGAGCGCCGCGCGTCGTCGCGGCGAAGACTCCGACATTCGTTGTGTTCCCTCCCGCATCCTCATCAGACAAGCCCTTTAGTCGTCTTTACCCACTGATTCGGTTTGACCGAGTGGGGATTAATTCAAACGTATGACGACGAGAAGCACGCTTCTGTTCAATGGATTTCGGGGCTCGGGAGGGGAGGAGTGCGCGGCCCGCGCGCCGAACGGCGACGCCAGCAGCATGCCCGCCGACACGATCCTGACGCCCGTTCATCCCGCCGCTTCGGCGGCGCGGACCACCTTTCTCGTCTGGCACGACATCGTGCCGGGGGAGAAGCTGGTCTGGTTCGACACCACTACCGGCGAATTCCAGTCCCAGGTGGACGCCCTCGCGCGGGCCGGGGCGCGCCCGATCCCGCTGGACGACGCCTACCGGCACCTCGCCTCCGGGGCCGAAGTCCCCGCCGGTGCCTGCGTCCTCTGCTTCGACGACAACACGCTCGGCATCTACGAGCACGCCTTCCCGCTGCTGCGGGAGCGGGGCTGGCCGTTCGCCGTCTCCGCGCACACGAAGTACGTGGGCGTCACGACCGGGAAGGCGCACTGTACCTGGCAGCAGCTGCGCGCCATGGAGGCGACCGGCCTCGCCCGCGTCGTGAGCCAGACCCACACGCACCCGCCGGACCTGCGCGCGCTCGGCGCGCAGGCGTTGCGCCGCGAGATGTGGGAGTCGAAGATGCGGATGGAGCACGAGATGGGGCGCGCGGCCCGCTTCCTCACCTATCCGTCCGGCAAGTGGGACCGGCGCGTGGCGCTGGCCGCCGCCGAGGCGGGCTACCGGCTAGGCCTGACGGAGGACCACGGCTACACCGAATCCTCGCCGCACCTCCTGGGGCTCAGGCGCTATTCCACACACCGCCGCTTCGCCGAGGCCGTGCGCGCGGTCGCGGCGCGCCGCTGACCGTCCCCGGTCGGGGAGGGGGAAGCGCGGTACAATTTTGGGTGAGGAGCGACCCAAGGAACCCCCACACATATGAGCAACCGAAACGACTCCCCTGCCCTGACCGTCATCGACCCTAACGCCACGGCCCGCAAGGACCGCATCGTCCGCACCGTCATCCTCGTGGGCGGCACGATCTTCCTGATCGCCATGTCCTACGGCAGCGGCATGCGCGCCAAGGTCGGCGAGATCAAGCGGGGGAACGAGCAGCGCAAGGTCCTCCAGACGGATCTGCGCACCACGGAGCTTTCGCTGGTGGCGCGCGAGGCCCAACTGCAGCAGTGGGAGGCGCGGCGCCTGCTGAGCGTCGCCCTGGCCGACCTGGACCAGCGCAACTTCGGCACCGCGCAGGGGCGGCTGCGGGAGGCCGCCGCCCGGCTCGAGACCGCGCGGAAGCCGGGCGCGGCGACGACGGCGGACCTGAACGCCGTGGCCGAGCGCCTCAAGTCCATCGACCTGCCGCCCTCCGCCGACATCGGACAGCAGCGGGCCGAACTCCTGGCCATCGCGCGGGACATGGACGCCGCCCTCGCTTCCGTCGCGCCGAAACCCGACGAACTGTACGTGGTGAAGACGCCCCGGCCGACCGCGAACGACGTGCCGATCTACGGCAACGACGTTTCGCGGCGAAAATAGTCGCCCTTCCTTGAGTCACCAGAAATAGAGAATAGAATCCGAAACGCCATGAGCATCACCGACGCTCCCAAAGACGCCGAGATCACACCCGCACGTTACCCCGGTCCGGTTTCGAAGAAGATGCTGGACGAACTGGGCAAGTACGTCATCGCCACCCCGTACCCCTTCGTCGTGGACCTGGAAAAGAGCGAGGGGATGTACCTGGCGACGGTGGACGGCCAGCGGCTCTTCGACTGGGCGGGCTACTTCGGCTCCAAGCTGGTGGCGCACAACCACCCGCGCCTGTACGCACCCGACTACGTGAAGCGGCTCGTGGTCGCCGCGAACAACAAGATCGCCAACCCGGACTTCCTGACCCCGGAGTGCCTGGAGTACTACCGCCTGCTATACCGCATCGCCCCGCGGTCCCTGCAACTGCCGTCGCTGGAGGTGTACGCGGTGAACACGGGCGCGGAGGCGGTCGAGAACATGATGAAGTACCTGGTGGCGAAGTTCAACGCCAAGCGCAAGAAGCTGGGGACGGGCCTGACCAACCGGCGCTTCCTGTACTTCGACCAGGCGTTCCACGGGCGCACCGTCTTCGCCCTCCAGGTGACCCAGACCGCCGACCCCGTCGCCACCCGGGACTTCCACGGCCTCGGCTCCGTCGGCAACGTCAAGCTGCCGTTCCCGGCGGTGAACACGTCGGAGCCGGACGAGGTAAACGAGCGGCGCACCGACGACGCCCTGCGGATGGTGGAGAGCGCGCTCTCGCAGATGGCCGAGGAGGTGGTCGCCATCATCGTGGAGCCGATCCAGGGCGCGGGCGGGCAGCGGGTGGCGCTGCCCCGGTTCTTCACCGGCCTGTCGGAGCTGGCGGGGCGCTACGGCGTCTACCTCGCCTTCGACGAGGTGCAGACGAGCCTCGGCCCGACGGGGAAGATGTTCGCCATCGACCACTACGACCTGCCGTACCCGCCGATGGCGGTGGCGGTCGGCAAGAAGTTCGGCTGCGGCGCGGTCTACATGCAGGAGCCGCTGGAGGACATCGGCGTGCTCGACTCGACGTGGGGCGGCACGCTGGCCGACATGGTGCGCGTCTGCGAGGAGATGAAGATCGTCGAGGAGGAGGGTCTGATCGAGCAGGCGGGGCCGAAGGGGGAGCGGCTCGCCGACGGCCTGCGCGCCCTTGTCGCTCGCTCCGGCGGCAGGATCAACAACGTCCGCGGGATGGGCCTGTACCAGGGCTTCTCGCTCGCCGATCCCGAGGATAAGGCGCGGCTCGTGGGCGTCGCCCGCGAGAAATACGACCTGCTCCTGCTCGGCGCGGGCACGGACGCCATCCGCACCCGCCCGAACCTCTCGGTCACGAACGACGACATCGACCGCTTCCTGGAACTGCTCGAAAAGTCGCTCGCTGAGTTGTAGACCTTCCTGACATGACGGACCGCGCGGCGGACGCCGCTGACCACTACCGCCTCGACCCGGAGCGCCTGCACCCGCGTCTCGCGGAGGCGTACCTGCGTCTCGCGGCCAAGGAACTGCCCCCGCCGGCGACGTCGTCGGGCGGGGCGGCCTTCGTGATCGCGCTCCTGGCGATGATCGGCTTCTATACGGTGGGCAGACTGGGCGGTTTGATCGCCGGGGGGTGGGCGGCGATCCTGTTGGGCCTGATCACCTATTGGGTGGCCGCCGTATACCTCCGGCAGCAGCAAGCGGGGGAGAGCCGTGTTCAGGCGCTCGCGGACCCGGCGACCATCCGGCGACTGCTGCCGAAACTGACGAAGGGCGCGGACGCCGCCATGGAGGCGTACGGCGAGGTCGTCCTGGCGCTGGCGGAGGGGACCGACCCGGAGATAGCGGACGCGATCCTGCGCGAGGCGAACGCCCTGCTGACCGATTCCGACGCCCTGGCGGAGCAGGCGAAGATCATCGAGCAGGCATCCGACGGGCACAGCGTGGAGTGGCGGCGCGCCGAGGTGCGCGACCTGGAGAGGCGCGTGTCCGCCGCGACCGACCCGATGACGCGCGAGGCGCTGGGCCACAGCCTCGAACTCGCCCGGGAGACGCTGAAAAGCACCGAAGCGCTGCACGTGGTGCGCGGTCGCATCGAGGCGCAACAGGAGGCGATCCTGCACGCCTTCACCGGCCTACGCGCCACCCTCGGGCGGCTGCGCCTCGCCGCCACCGCTCTCCAATCGCCCGACCTGTCGCAGATACGCGAGATGACCGCGCGCGTTCACGGCCAGAGCCGCGCGGTGGAGGCGGCGGTCGAGGAGGTCGTCGCGCTGCGCGCCGGTTAGGGGATGGCTCGCGTCGGGCTGGTTTGACCAATCTCAGTTTTCCGGGGTATAGGGGGTATAGTGCAATACCGCTGGCTGCGGGGCGGGCGGTCTGGGAAGGCGGGCCAATAGTATGCGGCTGCGATGGGAGCAGGTCGAGCCGGTCCTGGCGGCGCGGGCCGTCACGCGCGCGCGCGCGGAGCCGGGCTGGCGCGACGCGGCTTTGGTACGGGAGGAGATCGCCTGGTCGGCGTTCGCGGCCCTGATGGCGGCGGTCGTCATCGGTCTCTTCCTCATGATCCTGCTGCACCTGGTGGACGGTCCGCAATCCCTCCTTCTCTCCCTGATGCCGGTCGCCCTGATCGCCCTCATCGCGGTGCCGGAGACGCGGGCCTCCCGGGCCGCGGCGGCCCTCCACCCGCAGGCAGCAGAGACGCGCGCCGCCGTCGCCGTGCCGCGCGGTCGGCTCGCCCCGGAAGTGGTCCGCCGGTTCTTCCCGGACGCCGCGCGCACCCGGGCGGAGTCGCTCTACGTCGAAACTCTGTCCCTCCTCGCCGAATCGGAGGCCGCGGGCGTCTCCGGGGGGGCGGGAGAAGACCTCCTGCGGCAGTGCAACACGCTCCTCGCCGGGCACCGGCGCATCGAGCGGCACCGCGGGCGTGTCCGCACGCTGCTCGACCAGGGGGTCGCGGTGGCCGACGTCGAGGCGGAATACGCCGCCCTCGCCGCCCGCCGCGACGCCGAGACGGACCCGGCGGCGCGCCAGACCTGGGAGGAGGGGGCGGAGTTGTGCGCCCGCCGACGCGACAGCCTGACAGCCCTCGGGCCGATGCTGGCGCGCCTGGAGGCGCACGAGGAGACGATCTGTCAGGCGCTCAAGCTGGCGCAGGCGACGCTGATCCGTCAGGAGGCCGCGGCGCTCGCGCTCGACGCGCCCTCGGTCGCGGGGCTGACGGCGACCGTGGAGCGCATCACCCGCGAGACCCGGGCCGTGGAAGAGGCGGCCCTGGAAATCGCCCGCCTGGCGTAACCTCCTGTTTTCGTGCTCCGCGGCGTACAATACTAACGTCACGCCATGAAGCTACCCCTCGCCGACCTCGACACGGAACTCGCGCGCCGCATCGTCGAAAACCCGCGCGCCTCCCGCATCGCACTTTCGGACCCGCCCCCGCGTGGGGGCAAGGCCGGGGGCGTGACCACATCCGCGAAGCCGCGCGTCACCCCGGGGCGCGTCGCGCTCGGGGTGCTCCTGGTGCCGCTGCTGTGGCTGTTGTCCGTGGCCGTCGGCGCGGCCGCGCTGGGCGTGACCGGCTCGGACGACGTGGGCGCGGTCGTCATGCTGCTTCTCGGCGGCGCTTCCCCGCTCATCGCGCTGAACTGGGTCGTCAACGGGTGGCGGCTGCCGCCGCCGCTGGGAAGCAAGACCCCGACGTCCGCGGAGGCTCGGGCCGCGAAGCGGGCGGAAGCCGCCGTCCGCGAGCCGCTCTCGCGCCGGATCCTGGAGTCCACGTTCGACGCCGTAGTCCCCGTCGGGCCGCAGAAGATCTACGCCCGGTCCGTCCTGTCGCTCATGGACCTGGCCGAGAAGGGGCGCATGACGGAGGCGCAGGCGCGCGACGTCCTGACCCAGCTCAACGCCCTGATGGAGGCCGACCGGGAACTGATAGCGCAGGCGAGCGGCGTCGAGGCCGCGGCCGACTCGGGCGAGGACCGCCGCCTGCGCCGGGAGCGGGAGGAGATCGAGGGCCGCCTCGCAGCCGCCCGGGACTCGGTCGCCCGGCAGGCTCTGGAGCACTCCCGCGCCCTCCTGGAGACCCGGCTGGCGAACCACGACTCGCTCGCCCTGATCCACGAGCGCATCCTGGCACAGCGCGAGGCGATCGAGCAGACGCTCGGGTCGCTGGAGTCGGCCCTGACCCGCCTGAAACTCGTCGGGGACGGCTCCGCAGCGGGGGACGCGCTCAGCCTCGCCCGCCTCCAGGAGACCGTGGCCGCCTTCAACCGCGAGTCGCGCGCGGTCGAGCAGGCCGTCCAGGAGGTCGCCGGACTCTGACGTCGGCGCGGCGGGCGGTGGCGGGTGGCGTTCGGCCCCGGACTGCGGTTAAATGCACCGGGGTTTTCCAGCCGTGAACAAGAAGAAAATCGTCGTTCTGGGCAGCGGGCCGATCCGGATCGGGCAGGGAATCGAGTTCGACTACTGCTCCGTCCACTGCGTCTGGGCGCTGCGCGAAGCCGGGTACGAGGCCATCATCCTCAACAACAACCCGGAGACCGTTTCCACCGACTTCGACACCTCCGACCGTCTCTACTTCGAGCCGCTGACCGCCGAGGACGTCCTTAACGTCCTCGACCGCGAGACCGGTTACGAAGGGGTGATCGTCCAGTTCGGCGGGCAGACCGCCATCAACCTGGCGCGCCCGCTCGCCGACGCGGGCGTTCCCATCCTCGGCTCGTCCGCGGAGAGCATCGACCTCGCGGAGGACCGCGAGCAGTTCGAGAAGCTCCTGCGCGAGCTGGGCATCCCGAAACCGGAGGGGCGGGCGGTCACCAGCCCCGACGCCGCCGTGGAGGTCGCCAACGAGATCGGCTACCCGTGCCTCGTGCGGCCCTCGTACGTCCTCGGCGGGCGCGCGATGGAGATCGTCTACGCGGAGGAGGAGCTGCGCGCCTATATGCGCTACGCGGTGGACGTCTCCCCCAGGGCACCCATCCTCGTGGACCGCTACATCGTCGGCAAGGAGGTCGAGGTCGACTGCATCTCCGACGGCGTCGACTGCCTCCTGCCGGGCATCATGGAACACATCGAGCGGGCGGGGGTCCACTCCGGCGACTCCATGGCGGTCTACCCGCCGCAGTCGCTCAAGCCCGAGACCAAGGCCAAGATGGCGGACTACGCCCAGCGCCTCGCGCGGGCGATGAAGGTCGT
>DATLHN010000161.1:0-1843 GCA_035539875.1 Armatimonadaceae bacterium | reverse complement strand
TGGCAACCGCCGTCGGTGTCAGCCGCGCCTTCCTGTTCAAGGTGTTCAAAGAGAACACGTCCCTCGCGCACTTCGTGCGGCGCATCGAGCAGTACCAGCTCGTAGACGGCAAGCCGCGCCGGGACCGTAACGTCTACCAGGTCAGCATGGACGACCCCGTCCACCCGGCAGACCTGGAGCGATATGACGAGCTGCGCGCCATCAAAGAGGTTGAGCGCCAACAGCAGCCCATACGGCGGCTCTGGAAGGGGGTAGGGGAGGGCAACTCCTATGAGTCCACCACAAAGACTCATAGCACGGAACCAGCTCCCTATGAGTCCACCACAAAGACTGCGGATACGAAGTATCCACCGTCCACTACAAAGACGGCAGAGACTTCGTCTCTGGAGTCCACGACGCAGACGGCGTATGTTAACTCACCCTCCGGGGGTTCTTTACCTTCGGATTCTCTTACGCCTTCGGCGGGGGAGGCACCCCCCATAAATTCCCCCCAGGGGGAAGGGGAGCGGAGTCACGGCTCCGCCGTGGAAGGGGAGGGGAGTCACAGCTTCGCTGTGACGGCCGAAGACGTCGCCGGAGAGCTACGGGATTCCCTGCTCTGCGCGGCCTGGAGCGAAGCCCTGAAGGCGCTGGCTGCCGTCGTCAATCGCCCGACCTTCGAGGCGCACCTGAAGCCGCTGCGCCCGCTCGCGCTCGACGAGGAGACCGGCCAGGTCGAGTTGCTCTGCGCGTCGCGGTTCGCACGCGAGTGGCTCGACAAGCGTCACCGCGAAGCAATCGAGGAGGCTCTAGGGACAGCTCTGGGCCGCCCGGTCGCCGTCCGTCTGGTAACCCCTGCAGGGGAGGGGACAACCCCGTGACGCCGGAGGAAGTGGACGAAGGGCACCGGGCGCAAGGACCCACCCAGGTGAAACTGCCCGGGGTCCGCCCATGTCGCGTCGCCTTGCTTTGCAATGTCAGCAACACCATGCGCGTCCCCCCGCGGGTCCTCGCCCCGCTTCTTCTCCTCGTTTCACTTCCCGCGCCGGCTGCCACCAACCAGGCCGATGGCCCCTCCGGGACGCGCCCCATGGCAGGCTCAGCGGTTCTACGCAATCGCTACCTCGAGGCAACGATCCGCGGCGGAATCGTCGCCGGTTTGCGCGCCGCCCCCGACGGCTCGGGCAAGATGCGCCCCGCCCAGTTCCTGCGCGACCTGCGGCCGGAACTGTGGGAGCCGACGCCGCGGACACAAGTGACCGTGAACCGGGCGCGCACTGCGGCGACGATCACGCCGCTACAGGTCTACGAGGCCCGGCCGGTCCGCGTCGAGGGCGGCGGCGCGCGCGACCGCGCCGACAGGCTAACGCCTGGCGGGACGCTTTCTCAGACGTTCCGCGTGCCCGAAGGCGCCGTCTTCGACGCCGTCGCCGCCCGCGTCCCCACCTGGCAGACCAAGACGTCCGGGGCGACGCTGCGCCTGTACCGGGGCGAAGCGCTGCTCGCGGAACGGCGTATCCGGGACGCCGCGGACAACGCCTGGCAGGAGGTCCGGCCGCCCGAGCCGCTACACGGGCCGGGCGAGTACCGCCTGGAGTTGGGCGACCCGATCGGGGAGATCGGCTGGTGGGGCCGCGATGACGACGCCTACCCGGGCGGCCAGGCGTACCGCGACGGCGCGCCGGTGGACGGCGACCGAACCCTGCGCGCCGACGTCCGCGCGGAGGCCGGCGAAGGCACCCTGCGCGTCTCCCTCGCCGGGACCACGCTCACGATCGACGCGCAGTCCGACGCCCCCGCCGCGCCGGACGGCGGCGGCGCAGCGGGGGCGTTGCCGTGGCGGTGGCGCGCGTCGTGGTAGAAG
>DATLHN010000160.1:0-1800 GCA_035539875.1 Armatimonadaceae bacterium | reverse complement strand
GACATTCGGCGCGACGCTGCGCCTGGAGTGCCGCCCTCATCCGTTTTCAGGAAGGCAATGCTGTCGATGGAGACAACTCGTTTTCTCATGTGCGCGCCGGAATACTTCGGCGTCGAATACGTCATCAACCCCTGGATGCAGGGCAAGCAGGGCACGGTCGGAATCGCGGAGTCGCACCTCCAGTGGGCCAGCCTGCACCGACTGCTGACCGCGACCCTGGGCGCGACCGTGGAGACGGTGCCGCCGCAGCCAGGGCTGCCGGACATCGTCTTCACGGCGAACGCGGGGAGCGTCCGCGGCGGCGTGGTCGTGCCCGCGCGATTCCGCCATCCGGAGCGCCGGGGCGAGGAGCCGCACTTCCGCGCGTGGTTCGCCGCGAACGGCTACGAACTGCGCGACCTGCCGCCCGGCATCGCCTTCGAGGGCGCGGGCGACGCCCTGTTCCACGAGGAGAACGCCGGCGGCGAAGGTCCCCTGCTCTGGGCCGCGTACGGCTTTCGCTCGGACGCCGCGGCGCACCCCTTCCTCGCCGAGACCTTCGGCGCGGAAGTGGTCCCGCTCGCACTGGCCGATCCGCGCTTCTACCACCTCGACACCTGCCTCTGTCCTCTCCCGGGCGGGTACCTGCTGTGGTACCCGCCCGCGTTCGACGCCGCCAGCCAGCAACGCGTCATGGAGCGCGTCCCGGCGGAGAAGCGACTCGCCGTGAGCGAGCCGGACGCCGTCGCGTTCGCCTGTAACGCGGTTTCTGTCGGCGACGCCGTGGTGCTGAACGACGCCTCCCCGGAACTGGAGGGCTGGCTATCCGAGCGCGGCTTTACTACCCACCGGACGCCGCTGACGGAGTTCATGAAGTCCGGCGGCTCCGCCAAGTGCCTGACGCTGCACCTGGACCGGTAACCCCCGCACGCGCTGCTTGACAGCCGCACGCCCCTTCGGATAGTGTTGCGCCGTACGCCGCGGAATCGCGGCGGACGCGCGACAACGCGGGAACCCGGAGGCGAACGACGGATGACACTTCGTGGACACCGGCCATTGATGACTGGAACGGCACTCCTGGCGGCCATGGCGGTCGCTCTCGGCATCCTCCTGTCGCCCACAGGCGCGCAGACCGCCCCGCCCGCACCTGCCGCGGCCGTGCCGACTCCCGGCCCCATCACCGGCAAGGGCTACAAACTGGTCAAGAACTGGGACTTCGGCAAGACGGTCACGACCAGGGAGCAGATGCGCGAAGAGTTCTTCACGCGCTACATCTACGAGAACGGAAAGCTGGACAAGCTCAACGACGAGTGGGAGCGCTACCGGGATAACAACAACCACGTATTCGACGGCAAGTCATTGAAGCTGACGGCGCGGGTCGTCGGCGGGCTGAAGGACGGCGGGATCGAGAGCGGGATGCTCCGCTCCAAATGGACGGGTAAGTACGGTTACTTTGAGGCGCGCGTTAAGGTGCCGCGCGGGCGCGGGATGTGGCCTGCCTTCTGGATCAACCCGCAGGCGGGGTGGCCGCCGGAGATCGACGTCCTCGAGATCGTCAACAACGGCCGCGACACCACGCGCAACTCGTTCCACATCGTCCACGGGAAGGCTACCGAGAGTGCCACGCTCGAAACGAAGCTGGACCGCTGGAGTTCCTACCGACCGGGCTTCGACTTCGCAGACGACTTCCACACGTTCGCCGTGGAGTGGACGCCGGACACCGTGACCCACTTCGTGGACGACGTGCCGGTGGTGAAGCGCCGCTACCTGTGGAGGCACGACGACGGCACCGACGGCGGCCCCGCCCACGTGCTGATCAAC
>DATLHN010000159.1:0-7235 GCA_035539875.1 Armatimonadaceae bacterium | reverse complement strand
GGCGCGGTAACGGTCCTCGCGCCCGAGCAGATGATGGTCATCGCCGACGACCCGGGCCGGGCGAACCCGTTCGCGGCGATGAGCGACCTGGAGGCGCTGGACGTGTTCCTCGCGTCGCTGACGCCGGGGCAGTGGCAGACGGCCGGGAGCCGTCGCGGCATCGGCATGGCGGACCTTGCCCCCGACCAGCAGGCGATTTACGACCGCGTCCTGCCGCCCGCCGTCCGCGTCCTCACCCAGCGAGTCGAGGCGACGCCCGACGCTCCCGACGGGCGCACGCGGGGCGTGGTCATGGTCGGCGAGGGGGCGCGACACGAGCGCGCGCGGGTCCGCCTGCGCCTGAAGCGCGAAACGGAGTACCGCTTTTACTTTCCCGACGGCAGGCTCTCTCCGTACGGAAGCAACCAGTTCAACCGGCCGAGGGTCGGCGATTCCTGGCAGTCGCTCGTCGGCGAGGAATACGACAGGAATCCCGCGGCGGGCGAGGGCCGGCGCTCCTACCTGCGCGCGACGGCGTACGGCGTCGCCCTCCGGACGATGGTCCGGAGCCGCCCGAAGCCGGGGCACCTGGACTTCACCGCGCCCGCGCTGAACGGCACGGTACCTCTGACGGCGGACCTCAAGACCGTGCGCGACGTGCTCGACGCGGTCGGACGCGCCGCTGGCTTCGAACTCCACGCGGACCGCCGGGCGGCGGTCCTGCCGGTCTTCCTGCGCACTGCCGCCCCGGGTCAGCGGGCGCGGGGCGGTGACCTCCTGATCGCCGTCGCCCGCGCCGTGACGGGTGCGTACCGGCGCATGGACGACAGCGTGTACCTGCTCACCGACGACGTCGAAGGGATCGCGACCCGTTACGCCCGCCTGGGGTTCTGGGCGGCGGAGGCCGAGGAGCGCAAGCGCCAATTCCTGGAGACAGTCCGGGCCGCCGGGCGGCCGAACCCGCTGGCTTACGCGCAGTATGACGCGGACGCCCGTGACGCCCTGCCGGACGACCTGAGCAAGAGAGTGGAAGCGAATTGGCCCGACCGGGATTCCCGGGGTGTCCTGTCCTTCCGGGTCGCGGACCTTCCGGATTCGGTCCGGCGCGACGTGGAGTACTACGCTCGCGAAATCGCCGGGTCGGGCGGCACGGTCGCCCTGGACACGGCGCGCGTGGGCATCTCGCTGTCCATAGACGTCCGGTTCGTGCTGCCGGACGGGACCGAGGCCCGCGACCCGCGGCTGTCCGTCGCCCCGCTGTCCAGCCGGATACTGGCCGCCGGGCGGGGCGGCTCGGTCGCCGCCGCCGTAGCAGCGCCGCCCGCGACGCACACGCCCAGGACCGTCGCGCGCCGGGTGATCCTGACTCCGGCACCCTCCGCGGAAGAAGCGCGCGCACTGGTCGCGGCGGCGAAGCGGCGCGGCCTGTCGGAGGTGTGGATAGACGTCCCCCTCGCCGGGGCGGCGGAGCCGGACACCGCGGCCCTGCGCGCCGCGGTCGCGGCCGGTTATCAGGCAGGTGTCGCGGTCTGCGCCGCCGTCTCGGTGCTCAAAGGCCGGGGCGTCGGAACCCCCGAGCGCAACGTCCTCGGGCAGGACGGCGACGCGCTGTTCGCGGAATCGATGGCGTTTTACGGTCGCCTGTACGAGGGAGAAGCCCTGGCCGCGGCGGAGCGGCGAATGGCGCGGTACCGCGACTGGCTCGCGCCGGACGCGGACCTCGGGGCGATTCGCGTAAGGCAGATCGGGGCGGTCGCGGCGACGCCGGGGCTGGCGGGCCTGACGCTGCGGCACACCGCCGGGCCGGGGTACACGCTGGAGATCGGCGGCGCGACGAACGGGCAGATGGGTTACACCCCTGCCCTGCGCCTCGCGTTCCTGCGCGAGGCGGGGCAGGACCCGGTCGACGTCGTCCGTGGTCCGTACTTCCTCGGCGGTCAATTCTCCAGCGACCTGCCGTTCTTCGCGGCGGGCAGCCTTGAGTCGGGTTACCGGCTCGTGGACGGGCGCGCGACGATGGAGTCGTCGGCGTGGCTCCGGTTCCGGGAGGCGCGCAACCGGGAACTGCTCGCCGCGCTGTTCGCGAGCCTCAAGCGTGCGCGCCCCGCGCTCCCCCTCTTCATCGACGACCGCCTCGGCAGCCACGAGACCGTGCCGACGTCCTGGTACGCGAGTTGGGACGCCGCCGACCGCGCGCCCGCCCCCTACACGCTGCTGGTGCCCGACGACCGGCTCGCCGCGGCGCGCGCCGCCTCGAAGACGCTGCTGCTCCTCCAGGCGGCCCCGCCGTCCGCGGGGCCGATCGCGGAAACCGCCGACCCGGGGGCCTGGGACGGGTCGGTCCTGGACCTGAGCGAAATGCCGCCCGCGGACGCGCTACGCCTGCTCGGCAGCGCCGCCGCCGCCCGGCCCTAAGCGCCGGGCGGGAGGCAGCGGGCGAGGAGCAGGCAGACGTCGTCGTTGACCGAGCCGCCCGCGAAATCCCGCGCCCGGCGCGCGACGGCGAGGCCCGCGTCTCCCAGCGACGCCGGGTGCCCCGCGACCTCCTCCCGGACCGACCGCACCAGACCCTCGTAGCCGAAGAACTCGCGGTTCTGGCCGTCCTGTGTCCAGCGCCGCGCCTCCGTCAGGCCGTCCGTGCTCATCGCCAGCACGTCGCCGTCCCCGAGCGAGTCGCGCTGCTCGTCGTACTCCGATTCGGCGTCCACCCCCAGCAGCGGCCCGCCGCACGCGAGGAGTTCGACGACCTCGCCGGTCCCCTTGCGCAGGATGAACGGCGGCTCGATGCCGCCCCACGCGCACGACAGAGCGCCCGTGTGGGTGTCCACCAGGCAGACGGCGAGCGCGACGTACGACCCGCCGAGGTGCAGGGGGTCGAGCCGCTCCCGGTCCGCCAGGAACGCGTTCAGCCGCTTCAGCGCGATGGCGGGCGACGGGTACTCGCGCAGGAAGGCGCGCAGCGCGAACTTTACTTCGGCGGTGTACGTCGCCGCGTCCAGCCCCTTGCCGGTCGCGTCGCCTACCACGAGCGCCACCTTCCCCTCCTCGGCGGCGAAGACATCGAAGAAGTCGCCTCCGATCAGCGCGTCGTCGGAGGCCGACTCGTAAAGGGGCTTGACGGTGATGCCGGGGAAGGTGTCCGGGGGCGGCACCATCAGCAGCGAGTGCTGGAGCGTGTCGGCGACGCGGCTCTGGGTGTCGAGCGCCTTGCGCAGCTTCTCCTCCCAGCGGCGGCGCTCGGTCAGGTCGCGCATGATCTTGCAGAACCCGCGCAGCTCCCCCGCGCCGTCGCGCAGCGCGGTGACGATGCCGCTGCCCCAGAACCTCGAGCCGTCCTTGCGGACGTGCCAGCGCTCGTTCACGGCGCGCCCGCGCGCCTCCGCGGTCCCGATCTCGCGCTCGGGTTCGCCCTTCGCGCGGTCCTCGGGCGTGAAGATGATGCGGGCGTACTCGCCGACGATCTCCGCCTCGGTCCACCCGAGGATGCGCTCGGCCCCGGCGTTCCACGTGACGATGCGGCGCTGGGCGTCGGTGAAGAAGATCGCGTAGTCCGTGACCTCCTGCATCAACAGGTGAAACTGCTCTTCGGCGCTGGCAAATGGTCTCTGCACACACGATTGTATCAAAGCGCGCCGCCGCGGCCGGAAACGCGCCACATTCCCGTCGTCTGTTTCGTGCCTTCCCCTCACGGAACGGCCGCGGCGTTGATATAACCAGGGTGAAGTACCCGAGGTCTGACCGTCGTACGCTTCCCGGTGCCGGTTGTCCGCACCCGACCGGTCGGCCTGTGTACCCGCCCCCGTCAACGTCGCCGGGGGCTATTTTTTGTCGCCGCGGCGGTCACGCCCGGACGGCGACGACCTCCAGGTACTCGGCGGGCACGACGAGGGTGTCGTCGCCCGAAGTGTTGAACGAGCGCGCCAGGTCCAGGATCTCGCGCTCCATCTCCGGGCGCTTCTCCGGGGCGACCGTCTCGAACGCCCGTATCGTCGGGCCGAAGTACTTCTTGAAGTAGGTCAGCCAGTCCTCCGGCGAGCGGAACCGGAAGACGAAGTCGCGCCGGTTCATGCGGAGCGACGAGACGCCCGCGCCGAGCAGCTCGCGCACCCGGTCCTCGGTCCCCCACTGGATCGGCGGTCGGACGCCCTCGGGAGGAGGCGGGAGGTACTTCGAGCTGGCGCGGAACCACCGGCCGGTGAAGCCTTCAGGCGTCCAGCATGCCAGCCCGATCCTGCCACCCGGGCGGCAGACGCGCAGCAGCTCGGCCGCGGCCTTCTCCTGGTCGGGCGCGAACATGACGCCGAAGGTGGACAGGACGACGTCGAACGAGGCGTCGCCGAACGGGATGCTCTCGGCGTCGCCGTCGCGGAAATCGACGTGCAGGCGCTCGGCCTCGGCGCGCTCGCGCCCGCGCTCCAGCAGGGCGGGTACGAAGTCGATGCCGGTGACCTCGCAGTTGCGCCGGGCGGCGGCGATCGCGGTGTTGCCGCTCCCGGTGGCGACGTCGAGGACCTTCTGCCCGGCGCGCAGGTCGACGGCCTCGCAGAGGTACTCGCCGACGATGACGATAGCGGTGGCGATCATGCCGAAGTCGCCGGTCGCCCAGGTCTTCTGCTGGCGCTCCTTGAAGGCCCCCAGGTCGACGGCGCTTCCAGTGGCAGTGGTGGTAGTGGTGGTTGCCATGGTGATTTCCCTCCTTCGGAAAACGGCACCCGTCCCTCCCGGCGTCCGGCCGCCGGGAATATCCACAATCCGCCCGCAGTATACCTCCGCGGCTCGGGAAACCTATCGTGCGGCGGCGGCGGCGGTGCGATCCGCGAAATCGCCGTATCATGAGCGCGGCAGCACGGAGGATTTCGCTCATGGCGGCGGGGACGACGACGGTAGAGGCGGGCGGCACCGGGGCGGAGGCGGGGCAGCAGACGGCGTACGCGGTCATCCTGGCGGTGAGCTTCTGCCACCTGCTCAACGACATGATGCAGTCGCTGTTCGCGGCGCTCTACCCCATCCTCCAGAGCAAGTACCACCTCGACTTCTCCCAGATCGGCCTGCTGACGCTGACGTTCCAGGTGACCGCGTCGGTGCTCCAGCCGCTCATCGGGATGTTCACCGACAAGCGCCCCCTGCCGTACTCCACCGCCATCGGGATGGGCTTCACCCTGGTGGGCCTGATCCTGCTCTCGGTCGCGGGCCAGTACGGGCTGCTGCTGGTCGCGGCGGCGTTCGTCGGGCTCGGCTCGGCGGTCTTCCACCCGGAATCGTCGCGGGTCGCGCGGCTCGCCTCCGGGGGGCGCTACGGCCTGTCGCAGTCGATCTTCCAGGTCGGCGGCAACGTCGGCTCCGCGGTCGGCCCGCTGCTGGCGGCGTTCATCGTCCTGCCGCGGGGCCAGTCGAGCCTGGCGTGGTTCTCGCTGGTCGCCCTGCTCGGGATGGGCGTTCTGTACCGGGTGGGCGTCTGGTACAGCCGTCACCGCGCCGCCAACGCGAACCGCCCGGCCCCGCGCCGGACCTCGCCGCTGCCCCGCCGCCGCGTCGCGCTCGCGCTCGGCGTGCTCGCGCTGCTGGTGCTGACCAAGTACAGCTACATGGCGAGCCTGACGAGCTACTACACCTTCTACCTGATCGAGAAGTTCGGCGTCTCGGTGCGCGACTCACAGCTTCTCCTGTTCCTGTTCCTCGGCGCGATGGCGGTCGGGACCATCGTCGGCGGCCCGCTCGGCGACCGCTTCGGCTCGAAAAAAGTCATCTGGTTCTCGATCCTGGGCGTCCTGCCGTTCACGCTCGCCCTGCCCTACGTCGGGCTGACCTGGACCGCCGTCCTGACGGCGGTGATCGGGGTGATCCTGGCGTCGGCCTTCCCGGCCATCATCGTGCTGGCGCAGGAGCTGGTGCCGAGCCGGGTGGGCATGATCGCGGGCCTGTTCTTCGGCTTCGCGTTCGGCCTGGGCGGCATTTCGGCGGCGGTGCTCGGCGCGCTCGCGGACGCGCGCGGCATCGGCTTCGTCTACTCGGTCTGCTCATTCCTCCCCCTCCTCGGCCTGCTGACGGTGTTCCTCCCGAGCCTCGGCGAGCTGCGCCCGGAGCCTTCCGGGGAGCCCGCAAAAACCGGTTGATGGATCGCGCCGACCTGTGTTAAGATGTTCCATCAACCGGTTTGTGCGATCCGGACGACGCGCGAAGGGAGCCCTGGATTCGATGAAGAACCGCGCCTTTACCCCCGGTAAAAGCTCCGCTTTTACGTTGATCGAGCTTCTCGTCGTCATCGCGATCATCGCGATACTGGCGGCCATACTGTTCCCGGTCTTCGCGAAGGCCCGGGAGAAGGGGCGGCAGGCGGCGTGCCTTTCCAACTGCAAGCAGCTCGGATTGGCGACCATGATGTACGCGCAGGACTACGACGAGACCCTGCCCCTCGTCAACACCAACGACCCGCAGACCGGCAGCGTCAACTGCTACGCGAACCACAAGTGGCAGGACATGCTCTACCCGTACATCAAGAACGCCCAGGTGATGAGCTGCCCGAGCGACGACGACCCGAACAGCATCTGGCGCACGCAGCCCGAGCGCCTCGCGCTTTCCCCGGCCTGCAACACCGGACGCTCGCCGGGCGGCAGCTACTCGGCGAACTACCTCTACGCCTTCAGCGGCCTCGCGAACGCGCCGTTCGGGACCTCGATCGCGGAGATCACCCAGCCCGCGGACACGGTCTTCCTCGCGGAGACGCTGCCCACGGTCAACAGCCAGCTCTGGGCCCCGACCCTGGCGCTCTCGGGCACGATCAGCGCCGACCCCGCGGCGAACCGGACGTTCATCCTGCTCCCGAACGCGACGACGCCGTCGTTCGGCTACACGGACGGGGCAAACCGCCGCTACTGGGTGATGGCGCGGCACAACGCCATCGCGAACGTCGTCTGGTGCGACGGCCACGCGAAGGCGATGAAGGTGGAGGCGCTGGCCGAGCGCCGGACGGTCAACGGCACCCCGTTCTTCTTCCGCTGGACGAACGAGGAGGACTGAGGGCGCGAGAGAGCGCGCGCGGTTCCCTACCGGCGCTCGCGCGACACGCGGCGGATGACGGCGCTCCCGGAGCGGTCCACGACCGCCTCGACCGCGAGGACGGCGTCCGGGTCGGCCTGGACGCTCTCCAGGTCGCGCCCCTTCCCCTCCGCCACGAAGTAGCTCTCGATGCCATATTCCAGCCGCAGCCGGTCGGCCGGGCGGAAGTCGGGCGCGCGCCCGCCCGGGTAGGCTTCCAG
>DATLHN010000158.1:0-7906 GCA_035539875.1 Armatimonadaceae bacterium | reverse complement strand
CGCCCGGGGCGGTCGCGGCCGGCGCAGCGCCCGCCTCCGGGGAGGGCGAAGCCTCCTCCTTGGGGGTGCAGCCAGCCGCCAGAACGGACATGGCAGCGAGTACGCTTACGGTCAGAAGGGCCAGGGCCTTGCGCAGGTTCATCGTCTCTCTCCTTGCGAGATATGCATCGCCGTGCCCCTGCTTCTACGGAAGAAGCCGGTCACGGGGAGCCACACGCCTTATTATTCCCGCCCGGGACCGTTTCCTCTCGCTGAAACCTACTGATTGCGGTATCGTGAGCGAAAATCGTGCAAAACCGGGGTGGAAATACTCCGAATAGCGAGGGAACAAGGCGACGTGAGCGACGAAACGACTGAAAACGGCACCGTTCGGGATCTTATCGAGGCGTGGGTCGAAGCCCACCGTGACCGGATTATCGCCGAAACGCAGGCGATACTGCGCATCCCGAGCGTCGAGGAGCCGCAAAGCGCGGAACCCGGCGCGCCGTTCGGCGCGCCCGTCGCCCGGGCGCTGGCACACACGCTCGCGCTCTGCGACTCGCTCGGGATGGGGACGCGCGACTTCGACGGCTACGCCGGGCACGCGGAGTTCGGCGACGGCGAGTCGATCGCGGCGATGCTCGGGCACCTCGATGTCGTGCCCGTCGGCAAGGGCTGGACGAAGGACCCGTGGGGCGCGCTGATCGAGGACGGCCGGATCTGGGCGCGCGGCTCCAGCGACGACAAGGGGCCGACCTACGCCGCCCTCTTCGGCGCGGCGGCGGTGTGGGATCTGGTGCGCGCCGGGAAGATACCGGCCCCCGCGAAGCGCGTCCGCTTGATCTTCGGCTGCGACGAGGAGAGCGGCTGGCAGTGCATGGCGCACTACTTCGGGGCGGCGGCGCAGCCCATGCCGACGCTTGCGTTCACCCCGGACGCGTCCTTCCCCCTGATCTACGCCGAGAAGGGCTCGTTCACCGCCGTCGTGGAAAAAGAGGTCCTCGCGGCCCCGGATGCGCCGCTGCGGGTCGTGTCGCTGCGTTCCGGTCTGCGACCGAACATGGTGCCGGACGAGGCGGTCGCGGTCCTCGCGGGGGACGCGGGCGTGCGGGAGCTCGCCGCGCACGTGCTCGCGGCCGTACCGGACCTGACCGTCGAAGCGCAGGGAGACGCGCTGGTCGTGACCGCGAAGGGGCGTGGAGCGCACGGCTCTACCCCGGAAATGGGCGACAACGCCGCCGTCAAGCTGATGCGCGCCCTGGCGTCCAATACGTCGGCCCTGGACGACATGGACGCCGCCTCCGACGAATTCTGCGCGGACCTCGCGCTCCGGGCCGCGCCGGACGGTTCGGAGGTCGGCATCGGGGGGCGCGACGAGGTGACGGGGCCTCTGACGAGCAACCTGGGCATCGTGACGCTGGAAGGCGGCTTCGCCAACGCGACGTTCAACATACGCTATCCCGCCACCTGGGACGGGGAGGCGACTATCGCCCGGTTCCGGGAGTCGCTGGCCGCGACGGGCTGGCGGGTCGCCGATCTGCACCACACCCCCCCTCTCTACGTCCCGCAGGACCAGGAGCCGGTGAAGACGCTGCTGCGCGTCTACCGCGAGCACACCGGCGACATGAGCGCCCCGGGCACGATGGGCGGGCGCACATACGCGACGTCGGTCGCGCCGGTCGGCGTGGCCTTCGGCGCGGCGCTGCCCGGGGACCCGGACGTGGCGCACCAGGCAGACGAGCACTTCCCGGTGGAGCGCCTGATCCTTTGCGCCAAGATATACGGCCACGCGCTGTACGAACTGGCGCGTTAGCTCCGGAGCACCCGCCCCCCGCCGTTCGGGCGGGGGGCGGGTGCTCCCAGGGCGGGCGGAGGCACGGTCCGTCTCCGCTTTCCGGTACAATAGGTTTCTATGTCTACGGGGCCGGACAATCGGGACAATCTCGGGGAGGGGCGCAGGACGGTCGTCGTGGCCATGAGCGGCGGGGTGGACTCGTCGGTCGCCGCGGCGCTGCTCAAGGAGCAGGGGCACGAGGTCATCGGCGTCACGCTCCAGATCTGGCAGGAGTCCGCCACCGAGACCAAGGGGGCCGGGTGCTGCTCGCTCGGCGCGGTCGAGGACGCCCGGCGCGTCGCGGCGCGGGTCGGCATCCCGCACTACGTCCTCAACTACCGCGAGCCGTTCCACGAAAAGGTCATCGCGCCCTTCATCGAGGACTACCGGCGCGGGCGGACGCCAAATCCCTGCATCAACTGCAACCGCTACATCAAGTTCGACGCCCTCCTGGAGAAGGCGCTGAGCCTCGGGGCGGACGCGCTCGCCACCGGCCACTACGCCCGCGTCTTCCACGACCCCGCCGGGGGCCGCTACGCGCTGGCGCGCGCCGGGGACGCCGCCAAGGACCAGACGTACGCCCTCTACGCCACGAAGCAGGAGGAGCTGCGCTGGATGACCATGCCGCTCGGCGGCCTGCCCAGCAAGGAAGAGACCCGCGCCATCGCGCGCCGGTGGGGCCTGACGGTGGCGAACAAGCCGGACTCGCAGGAGATCTGCTTCGTGCAGGGTGGCAGCTACACCGACTTCCTGGCGGCGAACGCGCCGGAGACGGTCGCGCCGGGCCAGATCGTGGACTCCTCCGGGAAGGTGCGCGGGCGGCACGACGGCATCGCCTTCTACACGGTGGGCCAGCGCCGCCGCGTCAACGTCGGCTCGGCGATCCCGCTGTACGTGCTGGGAGTGGACGGGGCGACGAACACCGTGGTCGTCGGCGCGGACGAGGAGCTGTACGCCTCCGGGTGTACGGTCGAGGACGTCAACTGGGTCTCGCTCGCGCCGCCACCGCCGGACACGCCCGTAGACTGCCAGGTCAAAATACGCTACAATATGCCGCCCGGCCCGGCCCAGCTCGTCCGCCACGCCGACGATACGGTCACGGTCCGCTTCGAGAGCCCGCTGCGCGCGGTCGCCCCCGGGCAGGCCGCCGTGTTTTACGGCACGGCGGACGGCCCCCGCGACGGACACGTCCTGGGGGGCGGGACCATCGTCGCCGCCAGCGATTGACAGGACGGCAAGCGGGCAGGCGAATCAGGTTTAGATTTACGCAACGCAAGGAAAAACCACAGAGATGACGGACGATCCGGAGACGTCGGGAAATCAGCACGTCTGGGGCAGCGTCCTGGCGGGCGTCGTTATTGGCGCCGTAGTCGGGGGTTCTCTCGCCCTTCTGTTCGCGCCCAAGTCGGGCCGGGAACTTCGCGGGGACATAGAGGAGGCGTTCGAGGGCGTCAAGGAGCGCACCGAACGGGTCCTGGATGATCTCCAGGAATCTGCCGCCAATCTGCGCGCCCGCTCCCAGGAAATGGTCGACCAGACGCGCGACAACCTCTCCCGCTCCGTCGAGGTCGGCAAAGAGGCGTATCAGCAAAAGCGCCAGGAGCTGACCGCGCAACTGGAGGGCGAGGCGAGCGGCATTTAGCCTTCCTCCTCCCACCCGTCTTTCGGGCACTTCCCACGTCCGCCCTGCCTTCTCCGCCCGCCGCCGCCGCGCGGCGTTGCTGCCGCCGCACGGCGCGGCACGGCGGGCTCCCGGGCCGCGGACGCGGGACGGGTCCAAACCTACCACCACCGGTCAGGAGAAACTTTGTGGAAACCACGAACATGAACCTCAAAGTCACCCCTCGCTCCCTGGACAACGACACGCGTGTCCTGGACCTTGAGGGAGAGGTCGACGTTTACACCGCGCCCCTGCTGCGTCAGGAGATCATGGATCAGGTCGATGCCGGCGTCAAGCGGCTTCTGGTCAATCTGGCCAAGGTGGAGTATCTGGACTCGACCGGCCTTGGAATCCTGATCGGCGGCGTCAAGCGCATGCGCGAGCAAGGCGGCGTCCTGCGCCTGGTGGCCCCGCCGCCCCGCATCACGCGCATCTTCGACATCACCGGCCTGAACCGGATCTTCGAGGTACACGCCACCGAGGCGGAGGCCCTGGCGTGACGGGAGATGTCGCCTTGAGCGAAGGAATGCCCTCGGGCTCCGGAAGGCCCGTCATCAACGGCACGGCCGTCGTCACGCTGACCATCCCCTGCGCCCCCGAGTACGTCGGCACGGCGCGCCTGGCCATCCTCGGAGTCGCCGGGCGCATGGGATTCTCCTACGATCAGATCGAGGACATCCGGCTGGCGGTCGGCGAGGCGTGTACGAACGCGATCGAGCGCGCCGGCCACGTTCCCGGTCTGGACGCGGGCATCAACATCCGCTGCGAGATTCAGGCCGAGCGGCTGACCATCGAGATCGAAGACAACGTTCCGACGATGAACGGCGACGCCGCCGGGGCGGAGGGCGAGGAGGACTTTTCCACGCAGGAGTTGGGCGCGGTCCTGATGGAAATCCTGGTGGACGAGGTCGCCATCGATACCCTGCCGGGCGGGGGCACGCGCGCGCGTCTGGTGAAATACACTGCCGACAATGCATAACCCGGAAATCGCGGACGGGCAGGCGGGCCCACCGCCCGAGGGCGGGAGGGCCGCCTCCATGAGGGAGGAGGCGCTGCCGCCGACGGTTTCGCCTGCGGCCGCAGCGGCGGCCGCGTCGCCATCGTCACCGCCCGCCGTCGTCATGCCCTCGACTCCCGTGACGGAGAGTTCGGTCAGCGGCGTCGCCGAGCGACTGCTGCTGGAATACGCCCGCACGGGCGAGGAGCGGGTGCGCGAGCGCATCATCGCGATGCACCAGAGCCTGGTGCGGTTCCTGGCGCAGAAGTTCGCGAACCGCGGCGAACCGCTGGAAGACCTGATCCAGGTCGGCAACATCGGCCTCGTCAATGCCGTGGACCGCTTCGACGCGCTACGGGGCATCAAGTTCGCCACGTTCGCCACCCCGACGATCGTCGGTGAGATACGCCGCTACTTCCGCGACAAGGCCTGGAGCCTGAAGGTTCCGCGCCGCCTCCAGGAGCTGAACCAGGCCGCCAGCCGCGCCGCCGACAGCCTGGCGTCGCAGTTGGGACGCCCCCCCACGGTCCCGGAGATCGCCCGCGCCATCGGGGCGACCGAAGAGGAGACCCTGGAGGCGATCGAACTCGGGAACGCCTACGAGACGGTCTCGCTGGACGCCCGTCCCGAGGAGGACGGCGAGTCGCCGACCAGCTACTCGGACATCCTGGGCACGGAGGACGAGGGGCTCTCCGCGCTCCAGAAGCACGGCGACCTGGTCGCCGCGCTGGAGTCGCTGGACGAGCGCGAGAGCGCCATCATCCGCCTGCGCTTCTTCCAGGACCTTTCGCAGACCGAGGTGGCGCAGCGGCTGAACATCTCTCAGATGCACGTGTCGCGCTTGCAGCGTCGTGCCCTGGATAACCTCAAGCGCCTGCTCGCGGGGCAGGGCTGAGCCGCAAGAGCAGCGGGCGACCGACCATTTCTCCGGGGGGCGAAGACGACACGCGGATGTTTCGACGGGACGCTTTCTCGTTCGGGTTCAACGCGGCCCTGGGGGCCGCCGTGCTGGCGCTCCTGGTTTTCGCCGGATGGGGGCTGACGCGCGCGGTCGGCGACGTCATCGGGCCGTTCATCGTGTCGGCGGTCGTCGCCCTGACACTGGACCCCTTGGTGACCTTCATTCAGGCGCGGGTCACCCGGGGAAACCGGATGCGCGCCCTCGTGCTCGTCTGCTTCGCCTTCCTGGGCATCTTCGGCGCTCTCCTGGCTTACGTCATCCCGGCGGCATCCACCCAGGCCCAGCGCATGGTGCGCTACTTCACGCCCGTAACTTATACGATCCGCCGCGCTGACGGCCAGAGCGGGCGCTACATCACCGTGGTGCAGGGGATGGCGGACGACAACGCAGTCGTCACGGGGCTGGTCAACGGACAGGAGTATGATTTCGTCGTCTACGCCGTCCACGCGGACGGGCAGGAGACGCCCTCGCGCACCGTCCGTGTGATGCCGCGGGAGGAACCGCTGGACGAGGACGCGGACAAGAAGGTCGCCTCGAACGCGACCGGGCCGCGCGTGCCGGCGGCGGACGCCCCCGACCCGACCCCGCCGATCGGCCCCGGAATGCTGACCGCAGAGCCCGGGGACCGGTTCGTGCGCCTCACCTGGCGCAGGCCGGTCGCCGGGAAGTCGGGCTTCGACGAGCTGCGGGACCAGGTGGACCTGTGGCTGGCGGAGCACAAGCAGGTGGGCCCGGTCAAGATGCCGACCAACCTGGATTCGCTGACGGCCCAGTATTCGGAGCAGGCCGCCCAGTACATCAAGAACTTCGCCAACCGCTTCGCCGGAGTGGTGGTCGGCTCGGTCTCCTGGCTGCTGACCGTGGTGCTGGTCCCCATCATCACCATCTACGTCCTGGCCGACATGGACCGGCTGCGGGCGCGCCTCTTCTTCCTGATGCCCGACCGGGTGCGCGGCCAGGCCCTCGATACGGCGGCGCAGATCGGCTCCGTATTCGGCAACTACGTCCGCGGCCTCGTTATAGTCTGCTCGCTGTACGCGCTGGCCTCGTTGGTGACGCTGCTCGTCATCAGCCTCTGGTTCCCGGCCATGCGCGGCTACGCCCTGCTACTCGGTCTCGTCGCCGGACTCCTGTACGCCGTGCCGTACGTCGGCGCGCTTGCCACGGTGCTGATGACCGCGGTCGCGGTGCTCGCCTCGGGGAGCGGCCTGGGCGCGCTGGTCGTCACGACCATCGTGCTCAGCGTGTTGAACCAGGGGTTCGACAACGTCATTTACCCGAAGGTCGTCGGCGGCGAGGTCGGCCTGCACCCGCTGCTGGCGATGTTCGCCCTGGTCCTGGGCGGGAAGATGCTCGGCCTCTGGGGGATGTTGCTCTCCGTCCCGGCCGCGGCGAGCTTCCAGGCCGTGCTGTTCCGGCTGTACCCGCGGCTGAAGGCGCCCACCCCCATCTCGCTGCTGATGAAGCGCGAACGGCCGGTGGGGCCGGAGGAGCCGCCCTCGCGGTCGCCGCTGCCCGCGGCCGTCGCCGCGGATAAGTCGGCGCAGGCGGCCGGGTCGGCGGAGGTCGCCGCCGCAGACGCGGCGGCCGCCGCTTCCAATGCGGCGTCCGCTGCTTCCAGCGCGGCCGACGCGGCGGGGGCGGCCTCGGAGGCGGCGTCCGCCGCGAGCGACGCCACGCGCGAATCCCCGGGAGCCTCCGCTCGGCCCGGCGCGTAACGGCGGCGCGGTCGTTCGCCCGTTTGCGGCTGTAGGACCCCCGTGGTATAGTATCGAGGCTAATTCCAGAGGCGACCCACGCGGCGCGGGCAGGTGCTCCGCGCCGATTCAATTACTGGCCGGGTCCAGTCCTTACAGAGAGAGTTTACGACCATGAAGCGTACGTTTCAGCCCAAGAACCGCCGCCGCCTGCGCGTCCACGGCTTCCGCTCGCGCATGCAGACCCTGGACGGTCGCAACGTCCTTCGCCGCCGCCGCGCCCGGGGGCGTCACAAGCTCACCGTTTTCGCCTACAAGCACTAGGCCGGAGCCCGGGCCGCGCGGCCGTACGGCCCGCGTCGCGGGCGGAAAGGGAGGCGGTCCATTGCTGCCGCGCGCGGAGCGTCTGACCCGGCGGCGGGATTTCGCCGCCGTCTATGCGCGCAGGCGCTCCTGGGCGAACCCGCTCCTGGTTCTGTACGTCCTCCGGCGCGAGCCGGACACGGCCGCGTTGGCAGCAGAAGCCGCGGAAACGCGGCGGCTCGGTTTCTCCGTATCCAAAAAAGTTGGCAAGGCGCACGACCGCAACGGCGTCAAGCGGCGGCTGCGCGCGATCTGTCGTGAAGACGGCGGGTCGTGGCGGCGCGGCTTTGACGCCGTTTTTGTGGCACGTTCGGGAGCGGCGGACGCCTCATACGAGGATCTCCGCGCGGCGGTTTCCCAACTCGTGGCCCGCGCGGGACTGGCCTCCCCGGCGGCGGGGGCCACGAGTTGGGAA
>DATLHN010000157.1:0-5054 GCA_035539875.1 Armatimonadaceae bacterium | reverse complement strand
CGAACTCTACGCCATGGACTTCGAGGAGGAGCTGCTCCTGATGGGCCACGACGGACCGTTCCACGTCGGCATCGCGGAGGGAAAGCCGGTCCTGCGCGGCCTGGGCCTCTACCACGGCAAGCGGGGCGCGGGCGTCTCGGTGGAGGCGCGCGTGAAGCAGGGGCCGGTGACGATCCTGGGCCTGACCCAGACCCGGGACGGACGCCTGAAGTGGCTCTGCGCCGAAGGGTGGTCGCTCCCCGGCGACGTGCTGCACATCGGCAACACCAACTCGCGCCTGCGCTTCGCCCCGGAGGCGTACGACCCGTCCGACGTCGCCTCCTGGATGAACGCCTGGGCCGCGCAGGGGCCGACCCACCACGTCGCGCTCGGCGTCGGCCACCGCGCGGACGCCCTGGAGAAGCTGGCCCGCCTGCTCAGGATGGAGTTCGTCCGCGTCTCCGCCTGAGACGGGCGGACGAACGGAAGGAGAAGTTTTCAAGCAATGCGGCAATCCGCACGAACCACCACGATGTCCCGCCGCGCCGCCCTGTCCGGGCTGGCGGGCCTTGCTCTGCTGCTGCTCGCCGGGTGTACGACGCCCGCGCCGCAGGCGTCCCCCGGCGGCGACACCGCCGCGGCGGGCGGCGCGTCCCCCGCGCCCGGGGGCAAGCGCTATAAGATCGGGTTCGCCAACCTGGCCGAGGACATCCCCTTCGCCGTGCGCGTGCGCGAGGGGATCGAGAAGGCTGCCAGAGAGGCGAACCTCGATCTCGTCACGGCCGACAACAAGCTCGACGGCGCGACGGCGCTCGCCAACGCCGACAACTTCATCACGCAGGGCGTGGACGCCGTGATCGAGTTCCAGACCGACGAGAAGTTCGGCAAGGCGATCATGGAGAAGTTCGACGCGAAGAACATCCCCGTCATCGCCATCGACATCCCCATGCCCGGGGCCACCTTCTTCGGCGTTAACAACCCCGTCGCCGGAAAGATGGCGGGCGAGGGCCTCGGCAAGTGGGTCAAGGCGAACTGGGACGGCAAGGTGGACGCCCTCATCATGCTGGAGCTGCCCCAGTCCGGCCCCATCCCCGCCGCCCGCATGAAGGGCCAGCGCGACGGCCTGGAGTCCGTCATCGGCAAGATTCCGGAGGAGAAGGTCAAGCACCTCGACAGCAAGAACACGCTCGAAGAGGCGCGCAAGCTCGTCACGGACGCGCTCACGACGCTCCCCAACGCGAAGCGCATAGCCATCGTCTGCATCAACGACGACACGGCGCAGGGGGCCATCGCCGCCGCCGAGGCCGCGGGCCGACAGGACCAGATCGCGGTCGTCGCCATCGACGCCAGCGAGCGCGGGCGCGAGTCCATCCGCAAGGCCGGCAGCCGCCAGATCGGCTCCACCGCCTCCTTCCCGGAGAAGTACGGCGAGAAGATCATCCCCGCACTGGTCAAGCGGCTGAACGGCGAGAAGCTGCCGCCGGAGATCTACACCGACCACGCCTTCCTGACGAAGGAGAACGTGGACAAGTACTACCCGGACGACGCGAAGTAACGTGGCAACGGGCGAGAACGCGCCGCCCCTACTGGCGATGCGCGGCATCCGCAAGTCGTTCGGCGGCGTCACGGTGCTGCACGGCGTGGACCTGACCCTCGAAAGAGGGGAGGTCCTCGCCCTGCTCGGCGAGAACGGCGCGGGCAAGTCCACCCTCATGAAGGTCCTCGGCGGCGACTACGCCCGCGACGCCGGGGAGATTCGCTTCGACGGCCAGTCCGTCGAGATACGCTCGCCCCGCGACGCCGAGCGGCTGGGCGTCCGCGTCATCCACCAGGAACTCAGCTACGCCCCCGAACTGTCGGTGGCGGAGAACGTCCTGATGGGGCACCTCCCCCGGCGGGGCGGCCCGCTCGGGTCCGTCCTCGGCGCGATCGAATGGGCCGAGGCGTACCGGAAGGCGGGGGAGATACTGGCGTCCCTCAAGGCCGACATCGACCCGCGCGAGCCGGTCGGCCTGCTCAGCGTCGGCCGCCAGCAGGTGGTCGAGATCGCCAAAGCGCTGGCGGGCGAGCCCGCGCGCGTCCTCGTCCTCGACGAGCCGACCGCCGCGCTCACCGCCCGCGAGGTGCGCCGCCTTTTCGAAACGATCGCCACGCTCCGGGCGCGCGGCGTCGCCATGGTCTACATCTCGCACCGCCTCGACGAGGTGGAGGAGGTCGCACAGCGCGTCACCGTCCTGCGCGACGGCCGCGTCGCGGGCGATCGGCCCATGGCAGACGTCTCCCGCGCCGAGATCGTCCGCCTGATGGTCGGGCGCGACGTCGCGGCCCACGAGCGGGGGGAGCGTGGCGCAGACGCGGAAAGTGGAAGCGACGCGCCGCTGTTGGAGGTGCGCGGCCTGACGCGCCGTGGGGCGTTCGAGGAGGTCTCGTTCGCGGTCCGCCCGGGCGAGATCGTGGGCCTCTACGGTCTGCTCGGCGCGGGGCAGATCGACGTCCTGCGCGCCCTGTTCGGCGTCCCGCCCGCCGACGCCGGAACGGTAGCCGTGGACGGGCGACCCGTCGCCCTGCGCTCGCCCGAGGACGCCGTCCGGGCGGGACTCGGCTTCGTGCCCGAAGACCGCAAGACCGAGGGACTGATCCTCGGCATGAGCGTCGCCGAGAACCTGACGCTGGGCAACTGGGCGGGCGTCGCCCCCGGCGGCGTCTTCCGCCCCGAGCGCGAGCGCGAGCGCACCGAGCACTGGACCGCGCGGCTCGGCATCCGCGCGCCCAGCGGCCCGGGCCAGGCGGTCGGTACCCTCTCCGGGGGCAACCAGCAGAAGGTGGTGCTCGCCCGCTGGCTGGAGGCGGGGACGCGCGTCCTGCTGCTCTCCGAGCCGACGCGCGGGGTGGACGTCGGCGCGCGGGCCGATATCTACGCGGTACTGGAGGAGCTGCGCGGGCGCGGCTTCGCCGTCCTCCTCGCCTCCTCGGACCTGGAGGAGATCGAGGCGACCGCGGACCGGACGCTGGTTTTCGCCCGCGGGCGCGTCGTCGCCGAGATCGGGCGCGCGGACGCCACGCAGGAAACACTGCTCGCCGCGGCGGCGGGGGAAGAGAACCTATGACGACGGAATCGGGGGCGGAGGACGTGACGGCGGCGACAGTGCCGGCGCGAAAGGGGCGAGGCGGGGCGAACTGGAAGGAGTCGCTGGGGCTCGTCGCCATCTTCGTTCTGCTCGTCATCACCCTCAGCGTCCTGTCACCCTACTTTCTGACCGTCAACAATCTCCTCAACATTCTGGTGGCGGTCTCGGTCATCGGCATCATCGCCGTGGCCATGACGATGGTCATCGTCTCGGGCGGCATAGACCTCTCGGTCGGCTCCATCGTCGCCCTCACCGGGGTCGTCGTCGCCCAGCTATCGCACCGGATGCCGACGCCCGCCGCGGCGGGCGTCGCGCTCGGCATCGGCCTGTTCGCCGGACTCCTGAACGGCCTCGCCGTCACGCGCGTCGGCATCAACCCGCTCATCGCGACGCTGGGCATGCTCTCCATCGCCCGCGGCCTCTCGTTCGTCTTCTCCGGCGGACTCACCCAGACCATTTCGGACGAGGGCTTCAAGTTCCTGGGACGCGGCTACGTCCTCGGCGTCCCGTTCCAGGTCGTCGTGCTCGTCCTACTCTACCTGCTCGCCGCCTGGGTCCTGCGCTCCACGGTCGTCGGCCGGGCCTTCTACGCAGTCGGCGGCAACGCCCGCGCGGCGCGGCTCGCGGGCCTGCCCGTGGCACGTATTCAGATGCTCGGCTACCTGCTCAGCGGGCTCAGCGCCGCGCTCGGCGGCCTGTTCCTCGCCTCGCAGCTCGGCGCGGGCGCGCCGCAGGCCGCCACCGGCATCGAGTTGAGCGTCATCGCCGCCGTCATCCTCGGCGGCACCAGCCTGAGCGGCGGCAAGGGGGCCATCGGCGGCACCCTGCTCGGCGTCCTTATCCTGGGCACCCTGAACAACGGCCTGACCCTGCTGAACGTCTCCAGCTACTACCAGGAGGTCGCGCGCGGCGTCGTCCTCCTCTTCGCCGTCGCCCTCGACCGCCTCCGCCTGCGCCTCTCCGCGACGGAGTAAAATAGAACAGGTCTTAAAGGAGAAAGCCATGGACGACAACGCCGTCTCGCCCTACCCGCGCTGCGCCGACGCCGCCGAATTCTTCGCGCGCCGCATGCGCGCCTTCGCCGACGCCAACCCCGCCGTCGCCGCGCTCGAGTCGCGGTTCCTCGAAGCGGGCGTGGACATCCTCACGCTCGTGGACCACTGGACGCTGCCCGCCTCCCCGGACCTGGCCGAAGATCTGCGCACCTGGGGCTTCGTCGAAGAGGCGCTGGACGGCGGCACGGCGCGCGCCTGGGCGCACCCGCTCGCCCGCCTCCCCCGCGTCCGCCTCGACGCGCAGGTCGCGGAGCCGCGCCTCGCCCTCGCCGTCGAGGCGGTAGGGGACTTCCTGAAGCGCAGCGGGCTCCCCGACGAAGGGCGCGCGGGCGACGACGACTCCGCTTACGAGACCGCGGAGGTCGCCGTGCCCGTGGGACGGCTCTCCGTCGTGGCGCGACGCGGGTACCGGGGCTTCCAGCCGGGCTGGCTGGACGGGGCGGGGTACGCGGCGCTGGCCGACGCCCGCGCCGCGTTCCGGGCGCGCCCCCGCGCCGGGAGCGAAGCCGACGTCGTCGCCGAGGCCGCGCAGCGGTTCGCCGGGGCCGCCGAACGCCTCGGGCGGGGACGCGCCGTCGAGGAGTTCTTCGCCGCCGAGCGCGACTACTACCTCGCCCGCAACGCCGCCGCGCGCTGGCAGTACGACCGCCAGCAGACGCTCGGCATCGGCTGGGCGAACCACGACCACCACACCTACCGCTCCTCACGCCCCGGCTTCCGCGCCCTGATGCGCCTCTGGCAGACGATGGGCTTCTCCTTCCGCGAGCGGTTCTACGCCGGCGCGGAGGCGGGGTGGGGCGCGCAGATACTGGAGCACCCGGAGAGCCGCGTCATCCTCTTCTGCGACGTGGACATGTCCCCGGAAGAACTGGACGTAGACTTCCGGGAGACG
>DATLHN010000156.1:0-5931 GCA_035539875.1 Armatimonadaceae bacterium | reverse complement strand
GGATCGCCGCCAGGATAGCGATGATCGCTATGACCACGAGAAGTTCGATCAGCGTGAATGCCGATCGAGAGCGTCGAAAAGGAGAGAAAGAGGCAACCATGGGAAGTGTCTACCTTTCCGCCTGGAAAACGTCTTCTACTACGAAGGACAAGAGACACGCGCCGCGGGATCTACGTCCCGCTCATTTCGTCCCGGCATCTGTGCCGAGGTCTATGACAGCAGACACAGCCCCTCTCGGGACTGGATTTAACATTAACACACGTAATATTGAATGTCAACGCCCGCCGTCCGTAAAGCATCCACAGGTAAACCGCCGGCTATAAACCGGTATATACGTGGCGGCCGTGGGCGCGTCTCGCAGGAGAACAGGAACGATTCAGGGAACGATGACACCGTACTTTCGCCTCAATATAATCACCCTGCTGGGATTGGCGCTCACCGTCGCCGCGTACGGAACGGCGGGCCCGGCCAGGGCTCAGCAGCAGAAGCAGAACCCCATGACCAACCTTTCCCGAAATCCGGCGGGCGCGAACGCGCCCGCGACGCGAACCGCGTACCCGAAGGCCCACACCGGCGACGTGGCGGACGAGTACCACGGGGTCCGGGTGCGGGACCCCTACCGCTGGCTCGAAGACGCCGACGCGGCGGAGACGAAGGAATGGGTAGAGGCGCAGAACCGCGTCACCGCGGACTACCTGCGCGGCGTCCCGTCCCGCGGCGCTATCGGCAAGCGCCTCACGAAGCTCTGGGACTACGAAAAGTTCGGCATGCCGTACAAGAAAGGCGACCGCTATTTCTTTACCCGCAATGATGGCCTTCAGAACCAGTCCGTGCTCTACGTCGCCGACTCGCTCACGGGTAAGGCGCGCGTCCTGCTCGACCCCAACAAACTCTCCGGGGACGGTACGGTCGCCCTCTCCGGCACGGCGATAAGCGAGGACGGGAAGTACCTGGCCTACGGTCTCGCCGCCGCGGGGTCGGACTGGCAGGAGTGGCGCGTCCGCGACGTCGCCACGGGCGAGGACCGGCCCGGCGACCACCTCCGGTGGATCAAGTTCGGCGGGGCCTCCTGGGCCAAGGACGGCTCCGGGTTCTACTACAGCCGCTACGACGAGCCCAAGGACGGCGGGATGCTCCAGGCGGCGAACTTCAACCAGAAGGTCTTCTTCCACCGGCTCGGCGACGACCAGGAGAAGGACGCTCTGGTCTACGAGCGTCCGGACCACCCGAACTGGTTTCTGTTTGGCGGCGTCACCGAGGACGGGAAGTACCTGCTGATCTACGCCAGCGAAGGCACCGACCCGAAGAACCGGATCTACATCAAGGACCTGACGCAGCGCGACGCGCCCGTAAAACCGTTGCTGGACGCGGGCGACGCTTCCTACAGCGTCATCGACAACGACGGGGACACGTTCTACGTCTCGACCGACCGGGACGCCCCGCGCTACCGCGTGGTCGCGGTAGACCGGGAGCGGCCCGCGCCCGAGGCGTGGAAAGAGATCATCCCGCAGAACGAGGACACGCTGCAGGGCGTCAGCCTGCTCGGCGACGACTTCTACGCCACCTACCTGAAAGACGCGGCGACGCGCATCCAGGTCTACGACCTGAAGGGCAAGCCGGTGCGCGAGGTGCCGCTGCCGGGGATCGGCTCGGCGGGCGGCTTCGGCGGCAAGCGCACCGACACCGAGACGTTCTACTCGTTCACCTCGTTCACCACGCCGACCACGATCTACCGCTACGACCTGAAGACGCACACCGCCACGGTCTTCAAGCAGGCGAAGGTCGCCTTCGACCCGGCGGACTACGAGACGAAGCAGGTCTTCTACGCCAGCAAGGACGGCACCCGGGTCCCGCTCTTCCTGACGCACCGGAAGGGGCTGAAACTCGACGGCACGGCACCGACCTACCTGTACGGCTACGGCGGCTTCGGGGCGGCGATGACCCCGTACTTCTCGGTAGCGGCCCAGACGTGGATGGAGATGGGCGGCGTCTACGCCGTGGCCTGCCTGCGCGGCGGCGGCGAGTACGGCGAGGACTGGCACCAGGCGGGCGTCAAGCTCAAGAAGCAGAACGTGTTCGACGACTTCATCGCCGCCGCCGAGTGGCTGGTCGAGAATAAGTACACGTCGCCGAAGCGCCTCGCCATCGCGGGCGGCAGCAACGGCGGCCTTTTGGTGGGCGCGTGCATGACGCAGCGGCCCGACCTGTTCGGCGCGGCGCTCCCCGCCGTGGGCGTCATGGACATGCTGCGCTTCCCTAAGTTCACGATCGGGTGGGCGTGGATGAGCGACTACGGCTCCCCGGAGAACCCGGAGGAGTTCAAGGCGCTCTACGCCTACTCGCCATACCACAACCTGAAGCCCGGCACGCGCTACCCGGCGACCCTGATCACCACGAGCGACCACGACGACCGCGTCGTCCCGGCGCACTCCTACAAGTTCGCCGCCGCGCTCCAGGCGGCGCAGGACCCGGACGGCCCGCCGACCCTGATCCGCGTGGAGACGCGCGCCGGGCACGGGGCGGGCAAGCCGACGGCCAAGATCATCGACGAGATCGCGGACACGTACGCCTTCCTCGTCCGCGCCCTCGACATCGACGTGCCGGAGTCCTTCGGCAAGGGGAAGTAGGGCCGCCGTGAGCGGCGGGGCGGCGGGGCGACCGCGGTTCCGGGACGACCGGCGCACGCTCCACGACTTCGGGGCGGAGTTCCTGGTGGAGTGCCCGCGCTGCCGGGCCTGCGCCCGTGTCGCCGCCGCCCCTGCCGCGGCGGGGGACAGCAGAGGTCAGCCTGCTTCACCACCGACCTGGCGCGTGGTCTGCGGGACCTGCGGACTCGCGAAAGATGAGGGCGGCGATAAGCCCGCGATGAAAGCGCCGTCAGACCCCCACTTCCACCTGCCCCTGTGGCTTCAGGAGCCGTGCTGCGGCCACACGCTGTGGGCCTACAACGCGAAGCATCTGCTGTACCTGGAGTCCTTCGTCCGGGCCGAACTGCGCGAGCGCGTCCGCGACCCGGAACTCGGCTGGAGCAACCGCTCGATGTCGAATCGTCTGCCGGAGTGGATGGTGGTCGCGAAGCACCGGGACGAAGTCCTGAAAGGCGTCGAGCGGCTAAAACGGAAGGTTGGCTCTCGGTAGGGTGTCGTGGTCGGTTGGGTGAACATCCTCGCCCTGGGGCACGTCTTTCTTGACGACCGGCAGACCCCGGCAGGTGGCGGCGCTGCCTCGCCGAGTCGTGATCGGGGGCCGGAACGACCGGGAGATGGACATGACGCGCCGGGACACACGCAACGCATCCGCTTTTACCCTTATCGAACTTCTCGTCGTCATCGCCATCCTGGCGCTGCTGGCGGCGGTGATCTTCCCCGTCTACGCGCAGGCGCGCGAGAAGGGGCGGCAGACGGTCTGCGTGAGCAACACGCGGCAGATCGCGAACGCCGTACTGATGTACGCCCAGGACTTCGAGGAGACGCTGCCGCCCGTTGCCTACGAAACGGCGACGGGCGACGACGTGACCTGGCCGGAACTGCTGAACCCTTACGTGAAGAATGAGGGCGTCTACCTGTGTCCGAGCGACACGGTCTCCCAGCGCGTTTCCTACGGACTGAACGAACTGGCGTTCGTGGACCTGGAGGACGACTCCGACGACCCGCCCCTGACCCTGGCAGATTTCCAGCGTCCCGCCGAGACGGTGATGCTGGGGGACATGGGCACGGGCGACGACTACCAGAAGCCGGTGGGCGACGTCCTGAAGATGGTGGAGCCGGGCGACGACCTGGACGACGAGGACGACGCCCGGCCCGCCGCCCGCCACTTCGCCCGCGTGAACATCGGCTTCCTCGACGGGCACGTGAAGCCGATGCGCCTCGGAGACTTCTACGTCAACCAGACCCCGCTCGACCGCTGGTTCGCCCCCTGACGCGCGAAGACCCGGCGGGGCATCGCGCCCCCGCCGGGTCTCCGGGTAACAGCCGACCGTGTGCGCTCGGGTTAGAAGCGCGCGCCCGCCATGATCTGGAGGCCGCTGACCTCTTTGTTGTCGTAGCGGGAGATCCAGTGATACTTCGCCTCGACCAGATACTTCCCGCCTTGGAGGTCCAGCCCGACGACGCCGTAGCCGCCGAAGAGGCCCTTGCGGCGTCCGCTGGTGTCCGCCGTATCCATGTCGGTAGCGTAGATCCCCAGCCCGAAGCCGTAGTAGTAGTCGTTGCTCGTGGGGTTGTTCGCGTCCTTGAAGATCTGGCCGATGGTGATCGGGATGATGCTCAGATCCTCGCCGCCGATGTAGCCGATGCTGAGCGGGGTGTAGGAGTTCTTGTCGAGCAGGTCCTGAATGGTGTACTCGGCCTCGATCGAGAAGATCGCGGACGCGGACGCGCGGCGCGCTTCCGAGCCGGCCGGAAGGTAGGTGCCTATCTTGACCGCGATCGGGCGTCGCGATCCCGCGGCGACTACCTGGGCCTCGGACGTACCCGCCGAGAATGCGAGCGCGGCGGCGCAAAACGCGAACACGCCGGCGAGCCGCGCCGCGCGAACGCCAAGGGGAGCGAATCTCTTCGTCAACACATGCCTCCTGAACGTCGGTGTCTGTTTTTCGGATGTCGGAGCCGGCAAGCCGGGGTGTACGGTCATCATGCAAGAGCAGGGGGCGCAGCGCACACGCCCCCTCAGAACGACAGGTCTACAGGATTCGGACCTACAGGCGCGTTCCTATGTAGAACGCGAATCCGTTGGGCTTCAGCCCGTCCACCTCACCGGTCGTGATGTACTTCGCTTCCAGGAACAGACTCGTCGGCGTCTGGTAGCCGATCGTCAGGTAGCCGCCGAAGCGCGCCCCGTCCTTGGAGGGCAGCCCGCCGCCGGACACCCGCAGGAAGTACAGGCCGATGCCGCCGCCGTAATAGATGTTGCCCGTCGCGCCGCTGGCGGGGTTCGGCGGCGACGAGATCGTCCCCAGGGTAAGCGGGATCGTCCGCAGCTTCCGGTCGCCGCTGACGTTCTCGCTGTAGCCCAGCGAGACGATGTTCCCGCCGAACGGGATGGCGAACGGCAGCGTGAGGTCGACCTCCGCGGCGAGGTGGAAGTCGTTGGTCTGGTTCTTCGTATCTCCGCTGCTCGGCAGCAGGGCGCCCGCCTTGATCCGGATGGGCAGGGGCGTGTCCGGAAGCTGCGCCGCGGCGGGCCGCGCCGCCGGGAGCAGGGCGAGAGCACAGAGGGCGAAGACGGGAAGTGCGCGCATGGCGCGATGAGTAGTGTGATTCACGGACAGTAGCATTCCTTGACGTTACCTGCGCCATTATAAGAAACAGGCCCGATGCTGTCAAGAAACCCGACAGCGGGCGACCCGGCACGGTACAATCGCGCTATGCCGGGGCACGATACGACGGGGCGAACGGGGCTGTTTCTCAGCCTGGAAGGGCCGGAAGGGGCGGGTAAGACCACCCTCATCCGACGCCTCGAAGCGGCGCTGAGTGCCGACGCGTATACCGTGGTGCGTACCCGCGAACCCGGGGGCGACCCGGTGGGCGAGCGGGTTCGGGAACTGCTCCTGCACGCGGGCAGCGGAGATGGCGACGTCGCAGCGGAACCTCTCTCCGCCGAGGCGGAGCTTCTCCTCTTCGCCGCCGCGCGCGCCCAGAACGTCCGCACGGTCATCCGGCCCGCGCTGGAAGCCGGGCACGTCGTTCTGTGCGACCGGTTCACGGACTCCACTCTCGCCTACCAGGGCTACGGGCGCGGACTATCCCTTGAGACCATCCGGACGGTCAACGCCTTCGCCACCGGCGGGCTTTTCCCCGATCACACCTTCCTCCTGGACCTGCCCCCCGCACTGGGACTCGCCCGCCGCCCCGAAGCGGAGCGTAACCGCCTTGACCGCGAGGACCTGGCCTTCCACGAGCGGGTCCGCGCCGGATTCCTCGCCGTCGCCCG
>DATLHN010000155.1:0-5384 GCA_035539875.1 Armatimonadaceae bacterium | reverse complement strand
AGGGGGCGGCGTGAGGGTGCTCGTCACCGGGGCGACCGGGTGCGTCGGCTCGGCACTCGCCGCGCACCTGATCGAGAGCGGCGACGCCGTCCGCGCGCTGGTGCGCGTCGGGGCGGACCGCGGCGCGCTGCCCGAAAAGGTCGAGGTGGTCACCGGATCGCTCGACGACGGGGAGGCGCTACGCGTCGCGGTGCGCGGCGGGGTGGACGTGATCTACCACGCCGCGGCAAAGGTACACGACGCGGACGGTGAACCGGCGGAGTTCGAGCGGGTGAACGTGGGGGGGACCCGCCGCCTGCTGGACGCCTGCGACCGGGAGGGTGTCGCGCCCCGGATCGTGTTCTTCAGCACGGTGGCGGTCTACGGCGAGGCGACGCCGCCGGAGGGAGTGCCGGAGGACGCGCCCCCCGCGCCCGCGACGCCCTACGCGGAGACAAAACTCCGCGGGGAGGCGCTGGTGGCGCGGTGGGCGGAGGGCGCGGGGACGAAAGCGGTGGTTTTGCGGGTGGCGACGGTCTACGGGCCGCGGGATCGGGGTAACATGGCCCGGATGCTCGCCGCGATAGGCGAGGGGCGTTTCCTTCTCCCCGGAGGCGGCTATAACAGGAAGACGTGCGTGGCCGTTGAGACCGTGGCGCGCGCCGCGCGCGCGGCGGCGGTGGCGGCGTCTCCCCCCGCGATGCTGGTCGTCGCCGATCCCGGGGGGGCATATCGTCTCCGGGACCTCGCCGCCGAAATGGCGCGCGCGCTCGGGGCATCCTCGCCCGGGAAAGAGGTTCCGGTTTCCGTGCTCCGTGCCGCTGCCTGCGGTTGTGAGGTATTATCGCGAATGTTACGGCGGCGTCCTCCGCTCACGCGCGCGCAGGTGAAACGCCTTGCGGCGGACAACGTGTACCAATCGCGACGAATGCGCGAAATAATTGAAGATTCGCGCTGCATCTCGTTGTCTGACGGTATGGCCCGCGCGGTATCCTCGGAAAATGCCGTGCCGGTCCGGCAGCGCCGCCGCTAACTACTTCGGATCCGATCGCGAGGCGACGGATTGCCCCCAACGAGGGGCCTCTCGTGCTCATGACTGTACAAACGGCGCATCAGGAAGACATCGCTGCGAGCCCATCGCACTCCGATAACGCGAAGCGTGCCCTCGACCTCGTTGTCGGGGCTTGCGCGCTGCTTCTCCTCGCCCCTCTGATGGCCTCCCTCGCCCTTGCGGTCCGGCTCGACTCGCCCGGCCCGTCGCTCTTCCGGCAGAGTCGCGTCGGCCGCGGCGGCAGGCCATTCACCCTGCTCAAGTTCCGGACAATGGCCTGGGGAACGCCCGACATCTCCACGGCCGACATGTCGCGTCAAAAGGTGCGTCCCGTTACGCGCGTCGGCCTGCTGCTGCGCCGCTTCAGCCTGGACGAACTCCCGCAACTGGTCAACGTAGTCCGCGGCGAGATGAGCCTGGTCGGGCCGCGCCCCGCGCTGCCGTCCCAGGTGTCCCTGAACGAGGCGAGGCGGGAGGCGGGCGTGGAGGAACTCCTTCCGGGCATCACCGGGTGGGCGCAGGTGAACGGGCGGGATGACCTCTCCGACTCGGAGAAGGTGGCGCACGACGCCTACTACGCGCGAAACCGCTCCCTCGGGCTGGACGTGAGGATACTGCTCCTCACGGTCCTGTCGGTCGGCACGGGGAGGGGGAATCGCTGAACGGGCGGCGGGCGGCCCTGCCGGGTTCAGATACAGGAAGCCATGCGCTTTAACCAGATCAGCCGACGTATCGTGGCTCAGGTGCTCGTGGACGCGGTCCTGGTGGTGCTCGCGACGCTCACGGCGTTCGCGCTCCGCTACGACCAGGCCGACCCGACGAACCTGATGCAGCAGCGTAACATTTTGTACACGCTGCCCGTCCTGATGCTCCTGCGCATCTCGTCGGTTCAGTTGTTCCACCTGTACCGCATCCACTGGCGGTATCTCTCCATACACGACCTGCGACTGCTGCTCGGCGCGACCACGCTCTCCACCGGCGCGTTCTTCCTCTTCCTCGCGTCGGTCGGGCTCTGGCGGCAGAGCGACTACTCGTGGGGGATGCAGATCATCGACTGGTTCATCAACCTGTTCCTGCTCTCCGGGGTGCGCATCCTCTACCGGCAGATCTCGGACGCCGACCTGCTGCGCTTCGGCGCGGAGGAGGTGCGGCCCCGCCAGCGCGCGCTGATGGTCGGCGCGGGCGACACGGGCGAGGCGATCGCGCGGCACCTGAAGCGCTGCCCGCAGGACGGCATCATCCCGATCGGGTTCGTGGACGACGACCCGCTCAAGCGGCGCATCCGGATCCACGGGCTGCCGGTACTCGGGACCACGCACGACATCCCCGCCCTCGCCGCGAAGCACGAGGCGGACATCATCCTGGTCGCCATCGCCAGCGCGTCGGGCCAGGTCCTGCGCGACATCGTCTCCCGCTGCGAGAAGACCACGGCGCGGCTCTGCATCCTGCCGAGCGTCCCGGAGATGCTGGAGACCGGCCAGAGCACGCGCCCGCCGATCCGCGACATCAACATCGAGGACCTGCTGCGCCGCGAGCCCGTCCGCACCGACATGGACGACATCGCCAAGTACATCAGCGGCCAGCGCGTCCTCGTCACGGGCGCGGGCGGCTCCATCGGGTCGGAGTTGTGCCGCCAGATCTGCGCGCTGAACCCGGCCCGCCTGCTGCTGCTCGGACAGGGCGAGAACAGCATCTTCGAGATGGAGCAGGAACTGATCCGCGAGTTCGGCTACGCGCCGACCGCGCTGATCGGCGACGTCAAGGACCGGAACCGCCTGGAGGAGATCTTCCTGCACGAGCGCCCGACGGTCGTGTTCCACGCCGCCGCGCACAAGCACGTCCCGCTGATGGAGGCGAACCCTCAGGAGGCGGTCAAGAACAACGTCCTCGGCACGCGCAACGTCGCCGAACTCGCCGCGCAGTGCGGGGTCAAGAAGTTCATCCTGGTCAGCACCGACAAGGCGGTCAACCCGACCTCGGTCATGGGCGCGACCAAGCGCATCGGCGAGATGATCATCCAGAGTATGGCGGGCGCGGGCATCGGCACGACCGAGTTCGCGGCGGTGCGCTTCGGCAACGTCCTCGGCTCGCGCGGCTCGGTCATCCCGGTCATGCGGAAGCAGATCGCGCGCGGCGGCCCGGTCACGGTGACGCACCCGCAGATGACCCGCTACTTCATGACCATCCCCGAGGCGGTACAGCTCATCCTCCAGGCGGGGACGCTCGGGCGGCGCGGCCAGATCTTCATCCTGGACATGGGCGAGCCGGTGCGCATCCTCGACCTGGCGCGCGACCTGATCCGCCTGTCGGGCTTCCGGCCCGAGATCGACATCAAGATCGAGTACACCGGGATCCGCCCCGGCGAGAAGCTGCACGAAGAACTCCTCTACAACGAGGAGGGCAAGGAGCGGACGGCGCACGAGAAGATCTTCGTCTCCAAGTGCAACGGGGTGGATCGCGAAGCGCTGATGCTGGACGTCGACCGCCTGATCCGCCTGGCCCGGGAGGGGGAGACGCCCGACCGCCTGCGGGACGAGATCATGCGCGTGGCGCACAACGCCTTCTGCCCGCCGCAGGAGAGGGCGTCCGAGACGAACGTTCCGGCGTCGGAGGGGGTGCCGTTTTCGTGAGGTTTTTCCGTTTCTCGCCCCGGATGGCGCTTCTGGCCGCCGCCGCTTCTCTCACTCCCGCCGCTTTCGCCGCCCCGTCGGATATCGTCCCGCGCGGAGACATCGCCTACGACCTCCTGGGCAGCCTGGCCGCCGCCGGGCGGGTGCCGCGGGCGACCCTGCGCGACTTTTTTCGGGGCGACCGCCTGTACACGCGCTGGGAGATGGCCCGCTTCGTCGCCTCCGTCCGGCAGACGTCGGCGCAGCTGACCGGCGCGCAGGAGTCTCAGCTCCAGGCGCTGGAGATCAAGTTCGGCCCGGAGCTGAAGCTGCTCGGCGCGCCCGGTCGTGAGACGGGCGGGGAAGGTCCGGCCCGCCACGGCGCGCTGACTGGCGCGCTCAAGGCGCGCGCCTCGGTAGGGCCGGAGGCGGCCGACCTGATCGGACGCGTCTCGGGAACCGTTCCGCTGGGCCGCGACGGGTTTGCCGCTATCTCGCTGGGCAACTACCGCGACGAGTGGTACTCGGAGGCGGGCTCGGCGCGGGGCGGCTACCCCCTGGTGGAAACGGCGGTGGCGCGCTTCAACACGCGCGCCGTGGACGTCACCGTGGGCCGGATGCCGATGCGCTGGGGATCGGGCTACGTGGGCGGGATGCTCTTCTCCGACGACGCGCCGTCGATCCCGATGGTGCAGATCGAGAAGGGGTTTAAACTGCCCGGCTGGTTCGGGCGTCAACTCGGACCGATCTACTACACGCAGTTCGCGGGCGAGTTCTTCGAGGACGACGTGGCGACCGCCGATCCGGTCGCGCGCGGCACGCGCCGTTACGTCCACGGGCGGCGTATCGAGACGGCGGGCGCGGGGAAGTGGCAGTTCGCGGTCTCGGAGTCGATCAAGTCCACGCGCCTGTCGGACCCGTTCTGGGCGGCGGCGCTGCCGTCGTACTACCTGTACCAGGACTCCTGGACCCGCGCGCCGGGGGAGAGCCGCGGTCCGCTCGGATTCCTGGCGTCGAAGACCTACCCGAACTCGCTCTGGCTGAACTACCTGGCCGACGTCAACGCGACCTACCGGGTGGACGGGCGCGGGGGCTTCGTCTTCGCAGACCTGCTGCTCGACGACCTCCAGGCTCCGTCGGGGCTAGGACTCGGCAACCGCGTGCCGCGCAAGATCGGCGTCCAGGGCGGGGTGAACCTTCCGGACGTGGACGGCACGGGCCGCTACGGCGTGCGCCTGGAAGCGGCGAGCATCGACAAGGGGACGTTCGGCAGCGTGTCGCCGCCGGTCGCGTGGAGCCAGAACAACTTCCCGCTCGGCTATCCGACCGGCCCCAATGCCAACCTCTTCTTCGGGCGGTTCGACGCCGCGCTGTCGGAGCGGGTGAAGGGGGCGGTCGAGGGCATGGTCCGCCGCCGCAAGGACGACGCCGAACCGGGCGTCGAGCAGGACCGCTTCAGTCTCTTCGCCACGTACGACCTGCGCCGCGACCTGTTCGTGGGCTTCCGCCTCGACTACGTGCGCACCGCGGTCTCGGGTCAGCCGGAGGCGACGGACACCCGCGCCGAAGTCAACCTCGGCGCGGGGTTCTGACTCTAGCACCCACTCCCCGCCCGAAGGGCGGGGTGGGTGCTCGGGAGCGGGGGCTACCGACTTATCTCCTCACGGACGCTCTCGTCCGTCTCCGTCCGTTGCGCGGCTGCCAGCGCGGCGCGGCAGGCGGGGGCGCAGGCGGTGAGGCGGCGG
>DATLHN010000154.1:0-2657 GCA_035539875.1 Armatimonadaceae bacterium | reverse complement strand
GCGTACTTGATCGCGGGGGACGCGCCGGGCCGCAGGGCGTAGGTTACCGATAAAATCGCCCAGCGCCCCATCTCGTCGGTATTGAACCGGCTGCGGCGGTAGGCGAACCCGCACTGGGCGGCGTCCAGGTCCCGCACCGTGCCGCCCTGCTGCCGGTCGAGGGCGCGGACGCGCACGATGGTATCGGCGACCTCCTGCCCGTACGCGCCGACGTTCTGCACGGGGGTCCCCCCCACGCCACCGGGGATGCCCGCCAGGCACTCCACGCCCTGCCACCCCCGCGCGACCGCGTGCCGCACGAAGCCGTCCCAGTCCTCGCCCGCACCCGCGGTCACGTGGACGACGTCGCCGTTAGGTACCGCCTCGATGCCGCGAACGTCCACGCGGACGACCAGCCCCTCGAACCCGGCGTCGGATACGACGAGATTGCTCCCGCCGCCCAGTACGAACGCGGGCAATCCACGTTCGCCCGCCCACGCCAGCGCGCCCCGCAGTTCGTCCTCGGATGCCGCGGAAGCGAAGCAGCGGGCGGGGCCGCCGACGCCGAGCGTGGTGCGCGGCCCCAGCGGCACGTTTTCCTGAATCTCGGGGAGGGTCATCACGGCTTGCATTGTATCGCGGCGGTACAATCCCGTTATGGCGGTTGTCTTACAGCCATTCTCTCTGGAACGGATGGTATCTGCCGTGGAGAAGGTGCGGGAGCGTCTTTTGCGCGCGTCGGCGGCCCTGGAAGCAGCGGGGATTCCCTACGCCGTCGCCGGGGGCAACGCCGTCGCGGTCTGGGTGACTCGCGTGGACGAAGCCGCCGTCCGAAATACCCGGGATGTCGATATTCTCGTACGGCGCGGGGACCTTCCCGCAATCGTCTCCGCACTGGAGGACGCCGGGTTTTCGTATCGGCACGTCGGCGGCATTGACGTCTTTTTAGACGGCCCCAGCGGGAAGATAAGGGACGCGGTGCATGTGGTATTCGCCGGGGAGAAAGTTCGCGCCCACGAAGCCCTGCCGAATCCAGATGTCACGGAGTCGGAAGAAGCAGACCAGTTCCGCGTACTGGCACTCGAAGCACTCGTCCGGATTAAATTAACCGCGTTCCGCGACAAGGACCGCACTCACCTGCGCGACCTGCTTGACGTCGGCCTCATCGACGCGACCTGGAAGGACCGGTACCCGTCCGAACTGGCCGATCGCCTCCAGTTCCTCATCGATAACCCGGAGTAAACCCCTGATGGAGTCTTCCCCACCTTTAATTAAAATCACTCCGCCCCCTTTAGTAGAGGCGGTACATACCTTAGAAGAGTACCTTGAGCGGCACCAAGAATTGTCGTGGTGGAGCTATGGAAGCTACGCTGGAACGGTGCTGCACCGCCCGCACCTGCATACGCTCAACTCCACGCTGGAAGAGGTGTTCTACTATCTCGACGGCCGTTATGACCAGATGGCGCATCATAACGGACCGGGTACGGAGCGGGCGACTAGGGAATATTGGGGCTTCCAAGCGTGGATTGAGAACCTCCTGGCACAGGCCAAAACTGGTCTAGGTGGCCGGTATTTGATCGCGTCTCTGCGTGAACGATATGCGGACGATACCGATGCTCTTGCCTGGCTTGCCGAGGAGTATCGGAGCTATTGGGAATCGCTCAAACCCGCGAAATCATACGTCCTGTGAGCTGGCTATGCAGCGTTAGCAAAGCCCGAGTGGTTCGGTTTTCTTCGGTTCCCGGCCGAGCGCCTGACTGGCGAACATCGAAATGGTCTGCGCCAAATTGCAGTGTTCCTTCGAGAAACATACCCTAACGACGAGCCGGCGTCTGCTTTCCTGATTCGCGCGCTCGAAGAATACCGCGCCTCGACGACGAGGCCAGAGGTAGGTAGTCATGCCTGACGAATGGATCAAGCGGCTTCAAGCCGGCGACGTTGCCGAGCACGAATTAGACGGGTACGCCGGTACGATACTGACGCGCCCGCACCTGTACACGTTCAACAGCACGCTCGAGGAGGTGCTGTGCTACCTCGACGGCTACTTCGACCGCATGACGCACGACGAGCGAGCGGGCTCCGAGATGGCTCAGAGACAATACTGGGACTTCCTGAGGTGGTTGAGGGACCGGTTGCCCGGGCCGCTCGACAGCCACCAGGACCTCGTCCGGTCGCTGCGGGGGCGCTTTCCGGAGGACTCGGCGGCGCTGGCGTATCTGGCGGAAGAGTACCGTGCGTACTGCTCGTCGCTCGGAGACGAAGGGCCGTCGGCCCCGTAACCGCGAACGGCCGGCGGGAAGCGTCCCGCCGTTATTCCTCGCGGGCCGCGCCGGGCGGTACAATACCGGCGTGGACAGCAGCAGCACCATTGACACACCCTCTCCCGACATCGGCCCAACCGTGGCGGTCGGCACGGTTTACCTCGTCGGGGCGGGGCCGGGCGACCCGGGCCTGATCACGATGGCCGGGCGCGACGCGCTCGCCCGCGCCGACGTCGTCCTCTACGACCGGCTGGCGCACCCCGCCCTCCTCAACCACGCCCGGCCCGACGCCGAACGGCTCTTCGTCGGGAAAGCCTCCGCGAAGCATTTTGTCCGTCAGGAGGACACGAACGCCCTGATGGCCGAGCGGGCGCTCGCCGGGAAGAGCGTGGTGCGCCTCAAGGGCGGCGATCCCCT
>DATLHN010000153.1:0-22145 GCA_035539875.1 Armatimonadaceae bacterium | reverse complement strand
CTCCTCGCGGCGGCCGCCCCGCTGGTGCTGGCGTGGCTCGGGCGCTCCCAGCGACAGCAGGGGCTGGACCCGGGCGGCCTGCAGGGCTACCTGGGCGGCCAGTACCAGCAGGCCGAGGCGGCGACGCCGGGCTTGATGGGGGTTGCGGAGCAGTTCCTGGACTCCAACCGCGACGGCAGCATGGTGGACGACATCACGCGCCTGGCCGGTCAGTTCTTCGGACGCCGGTAGCGGGAAGACCCGAGATAGCGGCCGGGCGGCAGGACGGGCCGCCCGGCCTTGCCGCGTTTCAGTACATCAGGACCAGGTCGAGAACGACGGAGCGCGGCCCGCCCGCGCCGGTCAGGCTGTCCCCGTACTCCAGTACCACGCGGCCGGAGCCCGGGACGCGCTGGGTGACGCCGACAGCCAGGCCACGAACCCGGGAAGCGCCCGCGCTCGCACCGGCGACGTCGTCGAAGCGGACGTAGCCGGTCGTCGTCGCGAGCACGTTCGCGCTCGCCTGCAGGAAGTAGCCGGTCGGGCGGCGTGCCGCCCCGCCGTCGTCGCGGGTGCGCGCTCCGAAAACAGCGCCCGTCAGCATATACCGCTCTTTCAGCCACCGTCCGAAAAACCCCGTCTCCGTAAAGCGGGTGTTCACGGTCTCCGTGCCGCGCCAACCGGAGCGCCCGTAGACCCCGAACCCGCTCCCAGCTTCATCGACGTTCTTCTCGACCGAGGCGAACAGGTCGGGGCGGGCGAACGATCCGTCCGAGGTCACCCCCTGCTGCGCGCCCGCTTCGACGCGCACACCGCCCGGACCCGAGAACCCGCCCGACGCGCCGAGCGTGCGGCGCTGGGGTGACGGCACCAGTCCTCCCAGGCTTTCGCCCACGACGCGCGCCCGGCTCTGCGGGATGCGCGCGCCGGTCCCGAGGGCGTTGATAGCGTACGGGTGCAGACGGCCGACCCGCGCGAACCAGAACGCGTCCTTCGCTGTGTCCGTGGCGTACTGGAGGTACGCGTCGAGGAAGCCGGACGTATTGTCGGTACTGTAGGGAAGCCTGTCGTAGAGCGTGTACTCCGCGTGGAAGCCGAGGCTGCGGTTGATCGGGCCGCCGACCAGCAGTCCGGTGGTCTGCAGGTTATCCGTGGTCGCGCGCCCCGTTTTGTCCTGGTGGCGTATCTTGGCGGCAAAGGTAGCGTATCCCGGCAGGTCGGCGAATCGGATACGCGCTTCGGAGTCGGACTTCAGGCGGTGGCCGCGCATCTGGAAGTCGCGACCCAGTTCCGTCAGGCTGCTCGACCCCCCGATGTGGCACGAAATGCAATCCAGCCCGGTCCTCCGGGCATACGCGGGCACCGCACGAGCGGGGGAGGCGATTGCGAGAAATATAGCGATTATCGCGAATAGTACACACGATCCGCCCGGCCGGGGCGCGAAGTCTCTTTCTTCAAGCACCATCCGATCCTCCTGGACTTGTATCGAAGTCACCTAATTAATCGTCGGATGTCCACATCAAGTTGGACAGGGCGGCGCGCGGTTTCGCTCGCCGCGGTACAATGGCTCGAAACGCGTCCCTGTCGGCGGCCCCGCAGCACACTGCGGCCCGCCCCTGTCAACGACGGTCCCGCGGGCGGACCAACCGTTATCGCCCGCACGGAAAGGAGCCATGAAACCATGTACTTCCGCCGCTTCCCTTCCTCCCCCTCGTCGCGCCCCCTGTCGCTGTGGACCGCGTGACGCCGGTTCGCGCCTGGACTGGCTGAAGCGTCTCGTCGATAGCCGCGACGAGCGCGACCGAGCCGGATGCTTCTACGCAGAAGGACTGCGCTTCGTCGTGCAGGCGATGGAAAGTCCCCGGCACCACATCGAAAGCGCCGTCATCGCCCCCGGCCTTCTGAGCAATCCGTTCGCCCACCGCCTCGCGCGTCGGCTCCGCGAGAGCGACATTCCCCGCCTCGAACTCTCTCCGGCAGCGTACCGCTCCCTCTCCCGCGTGGAAGACCCGCAGGGGATCGCGGTCGTCGTCCGCCAGAGGTGGGAGCGGCTGACGCGCGTCGGCCCGGACGCCGGGCTCTGCTGGGTCGTGCTCGACACGGTCCGCTCGCCGGGAAATCTCGGGACGGTGATAAGGACCATCGACGCGGTCGGCGCGGCGGGCGTGATCCTCATCGGCGACCCGATCGACCCGTACGCCCCGGAGGTGGTCCGCGCGACGATGGGGGCGGTCTTCGCCGTGCGGTTCGTGCGCACGACCGAGGCGGAGTTCGACCGCTGGCGCGTGCGGCAGGGCGTGACGCTCGTCGGCACGTCCCCGCACGCGACCGACGACTACTGCTCGGTGCGCTACCCCGCGCGTCTGGCGCTCTGGATGGGCGGCGAGCGGCGCGGCCTTTCCGACGAGGCGCAGGCGAGCTGCGACCGCGTCGTCCGCATCCCCATGGTCGGTAAGAGTGACTCTCTGAATCTGGCGATGGCGACGAGCGTCCTGCTGTACGAGGTGTTCAACCAGCAGCGGCGCGGCGCGTCCCGGGATTGAGCGCTGGCCCCGGCGCGGGCGATAGGGAAGTGTCATGCGCATCCGATTCACCCGCGGCCGGGGCAAGCCCGACACACTCACCTGCTTCCGCGACGACGGCACGGCGACCTGGACGTCGCTGTACCCGGGCTTCGGCGCGGCGCACGACCTGGCCCACTTCGCCGTCGAGACGACGCTCGGATATCGAAACGCGTTCTTCGGCCTTCTCGCGTCCGGCAGGACCATCCAGTCCTTCGAGGAGAAGGACGAGCGCAACCGCAGCGCCCACCCGCTCGAACCCGAAGCGGGCTGGTCAGAGTACCTCGCCGGGGCGCTCCAGAGCGAGGACGCGGGCGGCTACCGGCTCGACGCCGCGACCATGCTGGAGCAGATGAAGACCCACGTCGCGTCCCGCCGCAAGGTCGGCTCGGCGTTCGCCGCGTCTTCCCCGGAGGGTGTCGGATTCACGTTCCCGGAAGAACTGACCGACGCGCAACTGGATTCCGCCCGGACTCTGTGGCATGAACTCCTGGCCCGCTGGGACGCCGTCCCGCCCGACGGTCATCTCGAATTGGAGTTCTGAGTCGGTACCATAGGAACATGGCGACGGATGACCTGACGGCGGTGGAGCGGTACCTGCACGAACACATCCCCCTTTCTCGGGACATGGGGGTGACGGTAGAGGCGTGCGACGAGGCGGGGGTGCGGCTGCGTGCGCCGCTCGCGCCCAACCTGAACCACCGGCACACCGCGTTCGGCGGCAGCCTGTCGGCCCTCCCCATACTGGCGGCGTGGACGCTCGTCCACACCCGCCTGAGCGCGACGCTGCCGTGTCCCTGCCGGGTGGTCATCCGGAGCAACCGTACGGAGTACGTCGCGCCCGTGCGCGGAGACTTCGCGGCCTTCTGCCCCTCGCCGCCGCCGGAGGCGTGGGACCGGTTCGTTCGCACGCTGGAGCGGCGAGGGCTTGCCCGGATCGAACTGACCGCCGAGGTGCGCTGCGACGCCGACGGGACGCTCGGGGCGACGTTCGTCGGGGAGTACGCCGCTCTGAAGGGGGCGGAGGAGACGCCGCCGGACGGCGGTTCGGCTTGACACGCCCCATCCGAGTTGCTACCATCGGTCCATGAGCAGGACTGATCTGATCGAGAGGGCGCGCGACGCGTTTTCCGCCCGCTTCGGCCACGAGCCGGAGGCCGTGGGCGTCGCCCCGGGCCGCGTCGAGCTTCTCGGCAACCACACCGACTACAACGAGGGCTTCGTCCTCACCGCCGCCATCGACCGCGGGATCGCCATCGCCGGGTGCTGCCGCGAAGCGCCGCGCGTTCGGATCGCGTCACCGGAGATGGGCGACGCGCTCGTGACCTTCGACCCCGAGACGCTGGAGAAAGACCCCACCGCCCCGTGGACGGACTACGTCAAGGGGGTGGTGGAGCAGTTGAACAAGGCCGGGGTAAACGTCGGCGGGTTCGACGCCGTGGTGGTCAGCGACGTGCCCGTGGGGGGCGGCGTGTCGTCCTCCGCCGCGTTGCTCGTGGCGACCGCGCAGCTCCTGCTCTCCCTGTACCCGCACACCCTGGCGGTCGATTCGATGGGCCTCGCGAAGCTCTGCCGTCGCGCGGAGAACGAGTTCGTCGGGGCGCCGGTCGGGCTGCTGGACCAGTTCTCGTCGGTTTTCGGCAAGGCGGGGCACGCCCTGTTCCTGGACTGCCGCAGCGAGGAGTGGCGCGCCGTGACCCTGCCCTCGGACCGCGCCCGCATCCTGATCGCCGACACCCGGGTAAAGCACGACCTGGCCGCCGGGGGCGGCTACCGGGAGCGGCGTCAGCAGTGCGAGGAGGCGGCGCTCTGGTTCGCGGCGAAGGAGCCGGGAGCGCAAATCCGGACGCTGCGCGACGTGACCCCGGAGATGGTGGAGGCGCACGCGGGCGAGCTGGACCCGGTCCTGGAAAAGCGCGCCCGGCACATCGTCTACGAAAACAAGCGCGTCCGGATGGGGGGCGCGGCCCTGGAGAGCGGCAACGTCGCCGCGTTCGGCGAGGTGATGAGCAACACGCACGAGTCTTGCCGCCGCTTCTTCGAGAACTCCTGCGAGGAGGTGGACGCGCTGGTGGAGATCGCGGAGAAGCAGCCGGGCGTCTACGGCGCGAAGCTCTCGGGCGGGGGCTGGGGCGGCTGCGCCGTGATCCTGCACCGACCGGACGTCACCGACGCGCTCAGCGCGGCGCTGACCGAGGGCTACCGCGCCCGCTTCGGCAAGGACCCGGTCCTGATCCCGACCGAGGCGGCGCAGGGCGCGGAGGCGTTCCGGCTCGTATGATCCAGCCTGACGCCCCGAGACGCCCGAATCAGGCGGCGGTCGCCGCGCACGGGATGGTCGCGACCGCGGAGCCGTACGCGACGCGGGTCGGACTGGACGTTTTGAAGCGCGGCGGGAACGCCGTGGACGCCGCCATCGCCGTCGCGTTCGCGCTGGCGGTCACGTACCCGACGGCGGGCAACCTGGGCGGCGGCGGCTTCCTGATGCTCCGGCGGCGCAACGGCACCGTGCGCGCCATCGACTACCGTGAGGCGGCTCCGGCCCGCGCCACGCGCAACGTTTTCCTCGACGCGAACGGGAACCTGATACAGGGCGAGGGCGGGTCACTCGTCGGCTACCGGGCCGCTGGGGTGCCGGGGACGGTGGCCGGGATGGCCCGCGCGCTCGAAGAGGGTTCGGGCGACTTCTCCTGGTCCGCGCTTCTGGAACCGGCCCGCGCGCTCGCGGGCGGCGGCTTCCTCGTGTCCCGGTCGCTCGCGCGCTCGCTGGAGAGGAGCCGGGGGCTTTTGAACGGGTACGCCGACTCGCGGCGTATCTACCTCGACGGGGGGCGCGGCTGGAAGGAGGGGGAGCGGCTGCGGCAGTCGGACCTCGCCGAAACGCTATTACGCCTACAGAAGCGCGGCTGGCGCGAGTTCTACGAGGGCGAGACCGCGCGCCGCATCGCCGCCGACATGCGCCGCCACAACGGCCTTATGACCGAGGCCGACCTGCGCACGTACGCCCCGAAGGACCGGGTCCCGCTCGTCGGGGCGTACCGCGGCTACAAGGTGCTCTCCATGCCGCCGCCCTCGTCCGGCGGCATCGCGCTCCTCCAGATGCTCCGGATGCTCGAAGGTTTCGACGTGCGCACCCTCGGGGCCGACAGCGCGAAGCGGCATCACCTCCTGATCGAGGCCATGCGTCGGGCGTTCGCGGACCGGGCGGAGTACCTCGGCGACCCGGATTTCGTGCGGGTGCCGGTGGCGCGCCTGCTCGATCGCGGCTACCTCGACCGCCGGCGCGCGGGCATCGATCCCGCGCGCGCCTCCAGCAGCCGCTCTATCGGGGCCGGGGCGCTTGCGTCGCGCGAGTCGCCGGACACGACGCATTTCACGATCGTAGACCGCTGGGGGACCGCGGTCTCCAACACCTACACGCTCAACGGCAACTACGGCTCGGGGGCGACCGTCGCCGGTACGGGGATACTGCTGAACAACGAGATGGACGACTTCGCCGCGAAGGTGGGCGTCCCGAACCTGTTCGGCCTGATCCAGGGCGAGCGCAACGCGATCGCGCCGCGTAAGCGCCCCCTGTCCTCGATGACGCCGACGTTCGTTTACGACCGGGACGACCGCCTCTTCCTCACCGTCGGCTCGCCGGGCGGGCCGACGATCATCAACACGGTACTCCAGTCCATCGTCAACGTCGTTGACCACGGCATGAGCGTCGTGGATGCGGTGGCGGCCCCGCGTCTGCACCACCAGTGGATGCCGGACGAGGTGGTCTACGAACCCGACGGCCTTTCCGACGCGGCGCGCGCCGCGCTGGAGGCGATGGGGCACGCGCTGGCGGCCCGCCCGCGCTACCTGGGCGACGCGCAGGCGGTCCTGCTCGACCCGGCGACGCGCGCCCGGCACGGCGCGAGCGACCCTCGGGGCAGCGGGATCACACTCGGGCACTGAGCTTCCGCGGGTTTTTCGGCCCGCGGACACCCGTTTGGATTGCTCAAGTATTTTTGCGCCGTGCCTTGACAAATAATCGAGCGTCCCGTACCATCGTTTCGTTAGCGCAACTACTTTAGCAGGTAAGGCAGGCGGCACTCACTGGTGAGTAAGACGACGAACAATCTGCGCAGCGGCGGCAACGGGCGCGTCACCCTCAAAGAGATCGCCCAGATGGCGGGCGTCTCCATAAGCACGGCGTCCCTGGTGCTCTCCGGCAAGGGGCCGCAGCGGCGCATCTCCTCCGAGATCGAGCGCAAGGTCCGCGGCATCGCGCTGGAGCACGACTACTCCCCGAACCTGCTCGTGCGCTCGATGCAGCGCGGGCGCACCCACGTCCTGAGCTTCTACAACGCCTATCGCGAGCGCAAAACCGGCGACCTCTACATGGACCGCCTGTCCACGGTCATCGAGCAGGTCGCCGGGCAGCAGGGGTACGATTTGCTCGTCCACTGCAACTACCGACGCTCGGCGGACGAGATCTACCGCTTCCTCAACGGCGGGCTGTGCGACGGACTTATCTTCTACGGCCCGGTGGACGACGACCCCCTGATCGACCTCCTGCGCGCGTCGCGCCTGCCGATCGTCCTGCTGGACCATGCCGATAAGGACGGCGTCCTGTCCGCCGTCTACGACGACTGGCGCGACGGCATGCGACAGATCACAGAACGTCTTATCGCACTAGGGCACCGCCGTATCGGCGCGATCGAAGGCTTCCCCGGGTCCGACGGGCCGTTGCGCATCGGCGCGTTGCGCGCGGAGCTGCAGCAGCGCGGTCTGACGCTGCCCTCCGAGCGGGTGGAGACCTCCTACGCCGGTTTCCGCACTCCGGACGAGGCGCTGGCGCGGCTCCTGGCCCTGCCGGAACCGCCGACCGCGGTCTTCTGCTGGCACGACCGCCTCGGCTACGAGGTGCTGGAGGCGTGCGAACGCCTCGGCGTTCGGGTCCCTCGCGACCTGTCCCTGATCGGCTATGACGGCATCCACTGGCCGTCTACGTCTTCCCACATCCTGGCTTCGGTCGTCGTTCCGCTGGAGGCGGTCTCCACGGCGGCGGTCCGGATGCTCGACGACCTGATCGAGGGGCGGCGGGAGCGCCCCGTGCAGGAGTCGTACCCCGTGTCCCTTTCCGAAGGGACGACTCTCGAGTCACTTTCCCAGGGGCGGCGCTGACGCCCGCCCAGAAACGTTCCGGCACAACGAGGAGGTAGCCCCATGTTTCCTAGACGCGCAGAAGCGCCCCGAGCGACGAACCGCCGTGCATTTACGCTGATCGAACTGCTTGTCGTGATCGCCATCATCGCCATTCTGGCGGCGATCCTTTTCCCGGTGTTCGCCCAGGCCCGCGAGAAGGCCCGCCAGACCTCGTGCCTGTCGAACGTCAAGCAGATCATGCTCGGCGAGATGATGTACGCCCAGGACTACGAGGAGACGCACTCCTTCACCTGGGGGTGGGCCCCGACCTGGGAGCCCTGGCACCAGCAGATCAACCCGTACATCAAGAACCAGAACGTCTGGGCCTGTCCGAGCGACGCCTGGGACCGCGGCGGCGCGCCCGCGGTCAGCTACAGCCAGAACTTCCGCTACCCCGAGGGAAGCTGGGGCTGGGCCGAGGACTCCCCGCAGTACCTGATGAGCCCGGTCGCTGCCCCCGAATCTTCCATCCCGGCCCCGGCCACGACCATCCTGGTCGCGGAGCGGCCCAACTGGTACCACCAGTGGGCGCAGGGCTGGGCGACCGAGGTCTTCCACGACACCGGCGAGTTCAACATGAAGGGCGGCGGCGCGACCCAGCACAACGGCGGAGGCAACTACGGATTCTGCGACGGTCACGCGAAGTGGCTGAAGAAGGACCAGACGACCAAGCCCCTCGGCAGCCAGTCCGCGACCCCGCCCGCCGGGTACACCGGCCCGTGGCCGAACGGCATGTGGGACAAGCGCCAGTAGGCGCGCGCGGACTCCTCGCTCGTTGCTAACGACGCCCGCCCTGGCGACAGCCGGGGCGGGCGGAAGAACAGAACCATGGATACCAAGGACGTTAATCCGGTCGTTGCCGCGATCGTGACCATCATTCTCGTCGGCGTGATCGGCGGCATCTTCTACGCCGTCACCCGCCCGAAGGCTCCGCTGCGCGCGGGCGTAGACTACACGCCGGGCAAGCCGCCCTGGCAGGACCCGAAGTACTCGGGCGACAAGACCGGCCGCGGCTTCGAGACCGCGCCCGGAGCGGCAAGGCCGACCGCCGCCCGGTAACCCCCCTCGACAGGGGGGACGTCAGCCGGTACCATCGGAGGCGTGAGTATCGTCGCCTACGTCTCCGGGCACGGCTTCGGGCACGCCGTCCGCGAGATCGAGATCCTGCGCCGGCTGCCCGCCGACATCCCCCTCGTCGTAAAGTCGCTTTCGCCGGAGTGGTTCTGGCGGCAGGAGATGGGGCGTCCCTTCGATTTCGTGCGCGCCGCGTTCGACGTCGGCTGCGTCCAGACCACCTCGCTCGACGTGGACGTCCGGGCGACGCTGGCGGCATGGAACGATCTCGCGCACGAAGTCGAAGGGCTGGGGGCGGCGGAGGTCGAGGACCTGGAGCGTCGCGGCGCGCGCGTGGTCGTCTCCGACGTGCCGTCGTATCCCCTGGCGCTCGCCGCGCGCAGGGGCCTCCCCGGCGTCTGCGTCGCGAACTTCACCTGGGCGGACATCTACGCCGACTACGTCGCGGACGAGCCCGCGTTCGGCCCGGTCGTGGAGCGGCTCAAGCGGGAGTACGCCCGGGCGACCCTGCTTTTGGAGACGGACCTGTCGCTCCCGATGCCGTACTTCCCGCACCGGGAGGGCGTGGGGCTCGTCGCGCGGGCGGGGCGCGACCGGCGCGCGGAGCTGGAGGCGCGGCTTCCCGCGGACGCGCGCGGTAAGCGTCTCGCCCTCTTGTACGCCGGGAACTGGGGGATTCCGCTGCCCTACGAGCGGCTCGAACGGTTCCGCGACTGGCACTTTCTCACGCTCGCCCCGATCCCCGCCGCGCCGCCGAACCTCACGGTCGCGGCGCAGGACTGGATGCCGCACCCGGACTTCGTCGCGTCGGTCGACCTGGCGATCGCCAAGCCCGGGTACGGCATGGTGGGAGAGTGCCTGACGGCGGGGACGCCGCTCCTGTACTGCCCGCGCGCGGGCTTCGCGGAGTTCGCGGCGCTCGACGCCGCACTGGCGGCGAGCCCCGTTGGCATCCGCCTGGAGTCGGAGCCGTTCCTGGCGATGGCGTGGGAGCCCGCGCTGTCGGCCGTTCCCGATCGCGGCAGACTGCCAAGGCAGGCTGCGCCCGGCGGTCCCGCCGCGGCCGCGCGCCTGGAATCCCTGTACCGCTCGACCGCCTAGTGTACCGGTACACCCAACCATTTCCCTCGCGATTTCCTTGACAGGCGTGCTTGTCGGAGGTTATAATCTGCCCCGAATCGGGCAGAGGTAGGGCCCGGTCGGTGCAGGAGGTTGTAGGTATGCAGAAGGGCAAGGTTAAGTGGTTCAGCGAGTCCAAGGGTTACGGCTTCATCGAGGTGCCGGGACGGCGTGACATCTTCGTCCACTACTCGGCGATCCAGAACAACGGCTGGAAGACGCTTGCCGAAGGGCAGGAAGTCGAGTTCGAGATCGTGGACGGCGAGAAGGGGCCGCAGGCCTCGAACGTGGTCCACACGGCGGACGCCACCCCGGACGAGCCGCAGCAGTAGGTCCGCTCGCTGGTTGCCCCGAAGCGCGGAAGGCACGTGCCACGAAGCGCGCACTGAGCGAAAGGGAGAAGAAACGGTCTCGGGGGACGCACGCACCCGACAGAGGCCCGGCCAAAAGAGCGTTTTGAAACCGATAAACGAACGAAGCTACGCGCCCGGGTCCGCATCGCGGTCCCGGGCGTTTTCCTTTTTCACCGTGATGGTGCGAAGCGTGCGCGACGCCGGGTACCGCTCCCCGCGGGACAGTGCCTGCCGGTATTCGCGCGGCGACTGGCCAAAGGTTCTGCGAAAAAGGCGCGAGAAGTGGAACGGGCTCTCGAAGCCGCAGAGGCGGGCCACCTCGCCCACGCTGTAGTTGGTGCGCGACAGAAGCTGGGCGGAGCGGTCGAGGCGCGCGAGCCGCACCGTCTCCGCGGGCGTGCGGCCGGTGGCGGATCGGAAGAGGCGGCACAGGTACTCCGGCGTCACGCAGGCGGCCTCGGCCAGCTCGGACAGGGGAACGGCGTCCGCGGGGGACTCGTCGAGGCGCTCGGCGATGTGCGCCATCGCGCGCTCGACGGGGGCGGGCGGGCGCTCGCTCTCGACGCTCCCGCTGGTCGTCTGCCCGGTGGCGAAGGCGGCGAGCAGGGCGTGCGCGAGGAGGCGCGTCAGCGTCGGGTCCGCGTGCTCCGGGGCGGCGGCGGCGACCAGGTGCCGGAAGAGCGGACGCAGCAGGTCCCCGTCCGCGTCGGCCGGGCGCACCAGCGGCCAGGCGTCCGGCGCGGGCCATTCGGACGGGAGCGCGCCCACGATCTCGAAGTGGAAGTAGGCGTGTCGCGTGCGGCGGCGCGCGTCCCAGCGGAAGAAGTCCGTCGCGCCCGGTCGGCAGAGCACCACCGACCCCGCGGGCGCGCTCACGCTCTCGCCGCCCCGGCGGTAAAGGGCGTCGCCTTCGATCAGCCAGACGAACTCCCAGTCGCGCAGGGCGCGCGGCCCGAACGTCGCCCCCGCCGGGTAGGTCGCCACCGCGAGCCCGGAGGCGATCCGCAGCTCAAACGGCAGCAGTGTCGGCATCGGCGGGGGCGTCCGCGTCCCGGGCGTAGAGGATCTGGGCGAGGGCGACGAGGGCGGCGGTCTCGGTGCGGAGCACGCGCGGCCCGAGCGAAACGATCGCGGCACCGGCTTCCGCGAAACGCGCCACCTCGCCTTCGGCGAGGCCCCCCTCCGGCCCCACCACGACGCAGAGCGAGGCGGCGTCACGCGCCTCCGGCGCGGCGAGCGCCTCGCGCAGCGGGACGGACGCCGCCTCGTGCAGGACCAGTACCGCGTCGAACGCGGCGAGGCGCGACGCGAGCGCGTCCGCGCCGGGCAGCCACGCCACTTCCGGCAGGAGGCCCCGGCCGGACTGCTCGGCGGCTCCGCGGACGATGCCGCGCCAGCGCTCGACGCGCCGCTCGGCCTTGTCCCTGGCGTCTAGGCGGGCTACCGACCGCTGCGCGGGGAAGAGGAGGAAGCCCGCCGCGCCGACCTCGGTACCGTGCTGGAGCACCTGCTCCACCTTCTCGCCCGTCTTCGGGAGCGCCTGCGCGACGGTGACGCGCACGCGCGGCTCGGTGCGGACGGCGAACCGTTCCGTGACCGCGGCCCGCACCGCCTTCGGCGTCAACTCCGTCAATTCCGCGCGCACGCCGAGGCCCGCGCCGTCGTGGAGCAGGACCGCCTCGCCGGGGCGCAGGCGCAGGACGTTGCGCGCGTGGTGCGCCGCGTCCGCGGGCAGGAGCACGCTGTCGCCCACGATGTCCGCGGGCGTGACGAAGAAGCGGGGGACGGACGACACGGCGGCGGCTACCCTCCCTTGCGCGGGATCAGCTTGAGGAGCAGGACTTCGGTGGCGAGCTGGGCGTTAGCATTGCGCGCGATGTGCCGACGGAACGTGAACAGCGTCTCGACGTTTTCGGCGAGCTGTTCGGGGCGGTAGCGGGCCGTCGCCGCCTGGAGCGCCGCGCGCCGGTCCGCGTGCACCACCGGGGCGTCCGGGCCGCGCAGGGCGAGCGCGAGCAGGTCCTCGTACCACGCACAGAGTACGTCGAGCGCGCGTCCGAGGTCGCCGCGGGCCGTCCTGTCCGCGCTGCCGCTCCCGCCGTCCTCGTCGTCGGACTTCTTCCCCTTGCCCGCCGGTTTCGCCGCGCCGCGCAGGTCCTCCGCGAGCCGGAACGCGGCGATCCCCGGGCTGTGCGCGATCCGCTCGGCGAGGTCGAGCAGGGCGTCGCGCTGCGTCTTCAACTCCGGCGTCTCCGCCAGCCGCAGGGCGCGTCCGGGTGCCCCTTCGGCGTACGCCGCGAGGACGCGCGCCTCCTCGGCGGAAAGCGCCTTGCGCGCCTCCAGCGCCCGCGCGATCGTCTCGGCGGGAACCTGCCGGAAGCGGACCATCTGGCAGCGCGAGAGGATGGTGGGCAGGACCGCCGTCGGCGTGGGGGCGCAGAGCACGAAGTGAACGTAGCCCGGGGGCTCCTCCAGCGCCTTAAGGAGAGAGTTCGCCGATTCCTCGTTGAAGGTCTCCGCCTTTTCGAAGAGGAACACGCGTTTCGGCGCGGCGACCGGCTGGTACGAGAGCGTCTCCAGGACGCCGGGCGGGTGCCCGGGGCGCGACCAGAGCTGCCAGATGCGCGTGAATTCGCCGTCGGGAGCGATGCGCTTGACGTCGGGATGCTCGTCGGCGGCGATGCGGCGGCAGTTGGCGCACGCGCCGCAGGCGTCGCCGTCTACGGTGCGGTGCTGGCAGCAGAGCGCCTGCGCGAAGGCGAGCGCGGCGGTGGTCTTGCCCACACTGTCCGGGCCGACGAACAGGTAGGACTGCGGGATGGCGTCGCGCGCGATCGCGCTTTTGAGCGCGGCGACGGCGGCATCCTGCCCGATAAGGTCGGCGAGCGGCATGGCTGCTAACTCGCCTCCGCGAGCAGCGTCGCGAGGCACAGGCGCGTCATGTCGGTAACGTACGCGAAGTCCACTTTCTCGATTGTATCGTCGGATCGGTGGTACGCGGGGTAGTCCTTGCCCGCTTCGTACAGGCCGACGATGGTATGGCCCTGCTGCTCGAACGGGATGTAGTCGCTCCCGTAGGCCGGGTCCACGCGCGTCGGCACCCGAACGACCGTGCGCGCCAACTCCTGAACCTTCCGGACAAGTGCCGCGGAGGCCGCGTTGTTCTCGCGCCGCCCGCTCTCGTCCCGGTCCACGTAGAGCGCGCGGTCCCGCGGCGGGTAGCCGATCTGGTCGAGGTTGAACACGAAGCGCAGGTCTAGATTCTCGGCTCTCACCTGCCGGGCGTAGGCGTACGAGCCCCAGAGGCCCTGCTCCTCGCCGGAGAAGAAGACGAACCGCAGCGAGTCCGCGAGCGCGAGCGGGCGCAGCAGCCGCGCCACCTCCAGCACGGCGGCGACCCCGGTCGCGTTGTCGTTCGCCCCCGGCGCGCGCGCCTCGGCGTCGGCCAGGTTCTGCGCCCGGCTGTCGTAGTGGGCGCTTACCAATATCGTCCGCTTCGCCCTGCCCGCCTTGTTCGTCACCACGTTCCGCAGTCGCCGCCCGCCCCGCTCGTAGGTGTGGAACGCCACGTCCCGGTAGCCGTGCGCGCGCATCCGCCCCGCCAACCAGTCCGCACAGGCGTCGAGGTGTTTCCCGAGAGTATGTCGCGTCGGGTACGCGGTGGACAGGTGCCGCACGTCGCGCTCCAGGTTGGCGCGCGACACCTGCTTCAAAAGAGAGTAATCGGGCTTGCGTTCGGGCATAGGGGTAGAAAACGACTTGGGCGCTCCGCCGCGCCCGTGCCATCATCGGCAGGGCAGGCGGCGGAGCGCCCGAAAGGGGTTGGTGCGCTAAAAGCGCTGGAACTGCTCGACGTCTACGACGAACGTGACCGCGCCGCCGACGAGAACCTCCACGGGGGAGGGGATGAAAGTGCCGACCGGCCCGGCGTCCGGCGGCAGTACGTTGACGAACTGCTTACGTGTCTTGCTCGCCTCGCCGATGATCCCGAGGCATCTCTCCACGTCCTTTTCCTCCACGCCGATCAGGAGAGTCACGTTTCCCTCCCGGAGGAACCCGCCCGTCGACCCGATTTTTGTGAACTTGTAACCGTTTCGGAGCAGGCTCTCCGTGATCTTGCCCCGGTCCCGGTCGTGTACGACTGCGATAATCAGTTTCATCGTTGTTGTCTTTGCCCCTTTGCCGCGCGGATCGATCTGTCGCGTCCTGCGGTCTCTGCTTCTGCTGCTGCGTGTATCCGTGCGATCTCTGCTGCGGTTGCTGCTGCCACGGCCGCCCCTGCTGCGGTTCGCGCGGCGGCGTCGGCGGACCCGGTCGTCCTTGAGCCGGTCGCCCCTGACCCGGGCGGCCCTGACCGGGGCGGCCCTGGTGCGGCGGCGCGCCGGGACCCTGCCGCGGGTCGCTCTGCCGGGGGCGCGCCGACGGCCCCGACGTCGCCGGTCTTCTGTCGGCGGGCGGGGCGGTTCGCGGTTCGGGCCGTGACGCGGCGGGGTCCCGGCGCGCCGCCGGGCGCGCCCTCTGGTTCTCCGGCGTCAGCTCCACCCGCGCCATCGGGGCGCGGCCCATGATCTGGTCCACCTCCGCGGGCAGGAGGTCGCGCCACTCGCCCGGCGCGAGCAGACCCAGGACGACCGGCCCGACCTGCGTCCGCACGAGGCGCAGGACGGGGTGCCCGACGGTCTCCATCATCCGGCGGATCTGCCGGTTGCGCCCCTCGTGGAGCACCATCTCGATCAGGCAGGTTCCCCGGCCGTATCCGTGCCCGAGCTTGCGCGCGCCCGCGGGCGCGGTCACGTGACCATCGTCTAAGGACAGCCCCTTCGACAGGCGGCGCAGCGTCGCGTCGTCCGGCGTTCCCTTTACAGTCACTTCGTACCGCTTGCCGATACTCTGACTCGGGTGTGTCACCCGGTAAATGAAATCCCCGTCGTTCGAGAGCAGGATCAGCCCCTCGCTGTCCGCGTCCAGGCGTCCGGCGGGGACCATCCGGGCGCCGGGGATCGTCACCAGATCGGTGACCTTCTTCTCGGCGTGCGGGTCCCGCACCGTCGAGACGTAGCCCACCGGCTTGTACAGCGCGACATAGCGCCGCTTCGTCCCCCGGGAGATGGGCGTGCCGTCGACGGTGACGGCGTGCTTGTCCGGATCGACGACGGTGCCCGGCTGCGTTACGACCTCACCGTCGATTCGCACCCGGCCTGCCGCGATCATCTCTTCGGCGTGCCGCCGCGACGCTATCCCGGCGGCGGCGAGCGCCTTTTGTAACCGCATTTCCATATCCGAATGCTACCAGAATCAGGGCAAGCCCGCCCGCTCCCCACCACGTGGGGACAAACGCGGTTCGCGCCATGACGATGGGAAGTGGGGCGGCGTCGACGCTCTCGGCCGCGAGCAGGGGCGTGCTGCTCTTCTCCCTGCCCTCCACCTTCACCACGAGACTGCCCACTTCCTGCCCGGCGGCTATGGGCGCGGTCAGGCCGGGGCGTGGCCGTACTTCGGTCGTGACGGAGCCCGCGTTCTGCGTGACGTCCTGGACGACGCGGACGTCCTTCGCCGGGAGTACAGTGACGGCGGGGGTGACGCCGCGGGGGACCGGGACCTGTCCGGCGGGCTCGTCCCGGCGGGCGACGGTTACGGTGGGGAAGCGGCGGAAGCCCCAGGAGAGCAGGGGCATCGTCTCGCCGGAGGCGTTGTCGCGCGCGCCGAGGATGACGCCGACGAGCTGCCGCCCGTCGCGGGTAGCCGCGCCGACGAAGCAGTACTTGGCCGCGCGCGTGTAACCCGTCTTGACGCCGTTCGCGCCGGGGAAGGTGTTATAGAACTTCTTCGCCTTGCTCTCGACGACGGTGTCCTTCTGGTTCTTGGAGCGGGCGATCACGCGGCGGCGCGTGCCCACGGCGTCGCGGAACCGCTCGTTCAGGAGCGCGGCGCGCGTGATGAAGGCGAGGTCGCGCGCGGTCGTCCAGTGCTGGGGGTCGTGCAGGCCGTTGGGGTTTGTGAAGTGAGTGTCGGTCGCTCCGGCCTCGCGCGCGCGCTGGTTCATCAGGTCCGCGAACCCGGCCACGGACCCGCCGACGTGCTGCGCGACCACGACCGCGCCGTCGTTGGCGGAGCGCAGCATCACGCCGTACAGGAGGTCCTTCGACGTGAACTTCTCCCAGGGCTGGATGTGCAGCGACGACTCCTCGATCTGGCGAATCTTCGGGTCCAGACAGGTGACGACGTCGGTCGGTTCCGTCTTCTCCGCGAGCAGCAGACCCGTCAGGATCTTCGTCGTGGACGCCGGGTAATTGCGGGCCGTCCCGTTCTTCTCCCAGAGGATCTCGCCGGTGTCGACGTCCATCAGCACGGCGGCGCGCGCGGAGACGACCGGCGGTTTCGCCAGATCCTTCGGGTCGTAGAAGGCGAAGACGGTGCCCTTGTTCACCAGAGCCTGCGCCTTCTCGAAGGGCAGCGAGGTCGGGTCGATCTTCGGCGCGGCGGCCTTCCGCGCCGCGCGCGGCGCGGCCGCGGCGGGCTGCGGGGCGGACGAGACCGCGAGCGTCGCCAGGAGGGACAGGGCCAGAGACGGGACGAGCCGTGAACCGCGGAGTCTCATCGCGAGGACTCCTCGCCGTCGATCCGGACACCCGCGGCGGCGAGGGCGGTTGTCGCCTCCTCGGTCGCCTCGGCCATCATCTCGTCGTCCTCGTCCAGCGCCGGCAGGTCGTCTATCGCGGCCATGCCGAAGTAGTGCAGGAAGGCGTCGGTGGTCGCATACAGGATGGGGCGGCCCGGTGTCGGCTTGCGCCCGGCCTCGCGTATCATGTCACGCTCCGTTAGGGTCTTGAGCACAGCGTCGGAGGCGACGCCGCGGATGGCCTCGATCTCGGCCTGGGTGCAGGGCTGTCGGTAAGCGATGATGGTGACGGTCTCCAGGGCGGGCCGGGAAAGGCGGTTCGCGTGCGGCGCGAGCAGCTTCCCGACCGCGGGCGCGTATTCCGGGCGCGTCGCGAGCTGGAAGCCCCCGGCGATTTCGACGATCTGAAGGGCGGAGTGCTCGTAGCGCTCCCGCAGCGTGCGGATGGCCGCGTGCAACGCCTCAACCTCTGTTTCGGTCGTCCGGACCAGTTCCTTCACCGTCAGCGGCTCGCCCGCGGCGAACAGCAGCGCCTCGACCATGCGCGGCAGATCAACCGGCATCCGCTACCACCATCCCCTCTTCGGTATTCTCGTCCACCAGCGCCGCCCGCTCGTTCTCCGGCACGAAGAAGACGCGGATCTCTCCGCAGAACTCCTCCTGCGCCACCACGATGGTACCCACCTTCAGAAGCTCCAGCAGGGACAGGAACAGCAGCACGACCTCCAGGAGGGCGAACGGCGCTTCCGGCAGCAGGCGGGACAGGTTCAGCCCCTCCGTTCCCGCGCGCTCCGCGAGCGTGACCACCTCGCGCATCTTCATGCGCAGCGTGATCTTCTGCCGCCGGACGCTGGTCACGGCGCGCTCGCCCGCGCCGACCGCCGCCAGCATTCGCTCCAGGGTCCGCAGGAGCTCCTCGGCCGACAGCTCGCCGAACCTCGGGGGCGTCCGGAACGCGCCCGAGTACTCGGCGCGGCTCCGGAAGAATACCTGCCGCCGCTCGCCCTCGCGGTCGCGCAGCGACTCGGCGATACCCTGATACTTCCCGTACTCCAGGAGGCGGCGCACCAGTTCCGCGCGCGGGTCCTCGGGCTCGCCGTCGCCCCCTTCGCCTCCGCTCCCGTCGTCGCCCTCCTCTTTCGGAGGGGCGGGCAGGAGCATGCGGGACTTTATCTCGAGCAGCGTCGCCGCCATGACGAAGAACTCGCCCGCGACGGAGAGGTCCATCTCCTCCATCGCGCGCAGGTAGGTAAGGTACTGGTCGCAAAGGGTCGAGATCGGCAGGTCGAAGATGTCCATGCGACCGGCGCGAACCAGGTGGAGGAGGAGGTCGAGGGGGCCTTCGAACGTTCCGATCTGCACGGTAAGCAGGGGAGACGCGACTCCGGCGGGCGGCATGCCTCATTTTAGCACCGCGACCCCGGAACGACAACCCGAAAGATTGCCCGCCGCGAAAACCGGCGCTTCCCGGGACACGCCCGGCGGTCGGATGCTATAACGATTCTATGAGTAGTAGCGACGACGTGGTCACGAGAAAGACCGGGACGAGCGACCACCCGGCGGCGGAGACGGGGGCGGCGGCGGCGGCGGCGCGGGCGACTGCGGGAAATGGGGCTGTCGGCACTGGCGTCAGCGCGCCGCCCGCACAGGAGACGCTGGGCGCGAACCGCGAATCGCTGCACGACCGCTCGCTGTACATCAACCGCGAGCTGTCCTGGCTGGCGTTCAACCGGCGGGTGCTGGAGGAGGCGTGGGACGAGCGGCACCCGCTCCTGGAGCGGGTCAAGTTCCTCGCGATCTTCGGCTCGAATCTGGACGAGTTCTTCATGATCCGCGTCTCGGGTCTCCAGGTGCAGCGCGCCGCCGGGGTCGCCGACGTCGCCGTGGACGGGCTGACGCCGACCGAGGCTCTGGTCCTGATCCAGGAGCAGGTCGAGCGGCTGACGGCGGAGGCGCGCTCCTGCTGGGGGCACCTGCGGACCCTGCTCGCGCGCCAGCGCATCAAGGTCTGCCGCTACGACGAGCTGACGCACGCCGAGCGCGACTACCTGGCGCGCTACTTCGACGACGAAGTGTTCCCGATCCTTACCCCGCTCGCGGTGGACTCCGGGCACCCGTTCCCGCACATCTCCAACCTCTCCCTGAGCCTCGCCGTCGTGATCCGCGACCCGGCCGTGGGGGAGCGCTTCGCCCGCACCAAGGTGCCCGCCACGCTGCCGCGGCTCGTACCTGTCGACCCGCCGGGCGCGGAGGAGATCGCGGCGAGCGTGGGCAACCACCCGAGCCTGCGGTTCGTCTGGCTGGAGGAGGTGATCGCGCACCACGCGGGCGCGCTCTTCCCCGGGCTGGAGCCGGTCGCGGTCTACCCGTTCCGGGTGACCCGCAACGCCGACATAGAGATCCAGGAGGACGAGGCGGAGGACCTGCTGCGCGCGGTCGAGCAGGGCATCGGCGAGCGCCAATTCGGCTTCGTCACGCGCCTCGAGGTGCCGCCGGGCATGCCGGAGAACATTCGGAACCTGCTGGTCGAGAACCTGGAGATGGACCGGCGCAACGTCCTCGTGGTGGACAGCGAGATGGGCAAGTCCTCGCTGATGGAGCTGACGCGGATCGACCGGCCCGACCTGAAGTTCCCGCCCTACGTGGCGAAGACGCCCGGCGCGATCAAGGCGGGGCAGGACCTCTTCAGCGTCCTGGCGAGGCAGGACGTGCTCCTGCACCACCCGTACGATTCCTTCAGCCCGGTCATCCAGATGGTGGAGGCGGCGGCGCACGACCCGCACGTGCGCGCGATCAAGCAGACCCTGTACCGTCTCGGGCCGAACTCGCCGCTGACCCCCGCGCTGATCGACGCGCGCGACGGCGACACGCAGGTCGCCGTACTGGTGGAGCTGAAGGCGCGGTTCGACGAAGAGAACAATATCGAGTGGGCGCGCGCGCTGGAGCGCGCCGGGGTGCACGTGGTCTACGGCCTGGTCGGGCTGAAGACCCACTGCAAAGTCCTGCTGATCGTCCGGCGGGAGGCGGGCGGGGTCCGCCGCTACGTCCACTTCGGCACCGGCAACTACAACGCCCTGACGGCGCGCATCTACACCGACTTCGGCCTCATGACCTCGGACCCGGACCTCGGGGCGGACGCCAGTGACCTGTTCAACTACCTGACGGGGTATTCGCGCCAGACGCGGTTCCGCAAGATCCTGGTCGCGCCGATCAACCTGCGCCAGCGCATCGTCGCCATGATCGACCGCGAGATAGAGCACGCGCTCGCGGAGCGGCCCGCGCGCCTTCTCTTCCAGATGAACGCCCTCGTGGACCCGCAGATCATCGACCGGCTGTACGCGGCGTCCCAGGCGGGGGTACGCGTGGACCTGATCATTCGCGGCATCTGCTCGCTGCGGCCCGGCCTGCCCAACATCTCGGACAACATCACGGTCATCTCCGTGGTTGGCCGTTTCCTGGAGCACTCGCGCTGCTTCTACTTCGAGAACGGGGGCGATCCGGCCCTCTACCTCGGTTCGGCCGACCTGATGCAGCGAAACCTCGACCGGCGCGTCGAGGTCATGTTCCCGGTCGAGGATGTCACCCTGCGCGACTACATCGTGCGGGACGTGCTGATGACGTACCTCAACGACAACGTCCAGGCGCGCCGCCTTCGCCCCGACGGCGAGTACGAGGAGGTGAAACCGGAGGGCCGCCGCCGCCGCGTCGACGCGCAGTCCGTATTCATGCGCATGGTGCGCCCGACCGGGACGCAGCGCGCGAGCTGAGCAGCGGCGTCAGCCTTCCAGAGGGGCGGGCATCGGCGCGGCGCGGTCGGTGCGCCGCTCCCAGGCGGAGACGCAGGTGGCGATGGTGACGTCGCCGGTGACGTTCAGGACGGTCCGGCTCATGTCCAGGATGCGGTCGATGCCGAGCACGAGGCCGATGGCCTCCGGCGGGACGCCGATCCGGATCAGGATGATGGCGATCATCGGCCACGAGCCGCCGGGGACGCCCGCCGTCCCGATCCCCGCGACGATGGACAGCCCCATCACCATCAGCTGCTGGTTCAGGTCGAGCGGGATGCCGAAGAACTGCGCCAGGAAGAGGACCGTGATGCCCTCGAACAGCGCCGTGCCGTTCTGGTTCGCGGTCGCCCCTACGGTCAGGACGAAGGTGCTGATGTCGCGCGGCAGGTGCAGGTCCTCCTCCGCCGTGCGCAGCGCCGTGGGGAGGGTGGCGTTGCTGGAGGAGGTGGCGAACGCCGTCAGCATCATCGTCCGGATCGCCCGGAAGAACGCCACCGGGCTGCGCCGCGCGATCAGCCAGATAGCCGCGCTGTAAACGACGAACTGGTGGAAGGCGAGCGCGCCGAGTACGCAGAGGACGTACTTCCCGAGCGCGACGAAGGCGTCCACCCCCAGCAGCGCCGCGGTGGAGAAGATCAGCGCGAAGACGCCGATCGGGGCGAGCGACATCGCGAAGTCGATGATCTTCAGGCTGATGGCGAAGAGCGACTCCAGGAACGACTTGACCGGAGCGGCCTTCTCCTCCTCGACGCTGGAAAGCGCAATGCCGAACATCAGCGTGAAGAACATGAAGGGCAGAAGACCGCCCTCCAGCGCGCGGACCGCCTCCTCCAGGGGGTTGCGGGGGATGATCTCCAGCAGGGCGTCGGCGAGCGGCTTGGCCTTCTGCGCGTCCTCGACGCGCTTCGCCGCCGTCGTCGCGTCGCCGTAGACCGCCATCAGGTTCTCGCGCCGCTCCGGGTCGATGCCCACTCCCGGTTGGACGACGTTGACGACCAGAAGCCCGAGCCCCACGGCGAGGCCGCTCAGCAGGACCGTCATCGCCAGCGCGCGAACGCCGACCCGGCCCACCTTCTTGGCGTCCCCGATCTCCGAAACGCCGAGGGCGAGCGCGGAGAAGAGCAGGGGGACGACGATCATGAAGATCAGGCGCAGGAAGACCTGCCCGACCGGCTGCGCGACGTTCTTGACGAACGCCTGGAGGCCCGGGTCGCCCGCGCCGAGGACCGCCTGGGCGATGCCCCCGGCGACCGCGCCGAGCAGGAGACCTAGGAAGATGCGGGTGTGGAGGGGCATTCCCCTGCGGGGCTCGGTGGCTGTGCTGCTCATCCCGCTCTGATTCGACGCCGGGGACGGGGTGCCCTCCCCCGCGGAGCGGGGGAGGGCACCCCGTCCCCGGCGTCGAATCAGAGCGGGATGAGCAGCACAGCCACCGAGCCCCGCAGGGGAATGCCCCTCCACACCCGCATCTTCC
>DATLHN010000152.1:0-5239 GCA_035539875.1 Armatimonadaceae bacterium | reverse complement strand
ATCCCCGCCCCCGCGCGCCGAACCAGAGGGCATGGGCAGCACGGGCACGGCGGGCACGGAACGCGGCGGCTGGCGCATCGAGATGCTCGGCGGGCTGCGGGTGCGCTGCCGCGACCGGACGCTGGCGCGCTTCCCGAGCCGAAAGGCCGCCGCGCTGCTCGCCTACCTCGCGCTCAACCCCGGGCGCTTCCACGCGCGCGACGCCCTGGCCGAGATGCTCTGGCCCGACGCCCCCCGCGCGTCCCAGCTTCACAACCTGCGGCTGACCCTGTCGCGTCTGCGCGGGATGCTGGCCCCGGACGACGCCCTGCTGGACGCCGACCGACTCGCGGTGCGCCTCGACCCGGACGCGTTCACCACGGACGTCGCCGAATTCGAGGATGCCGTCGCCCGCAAGGACCCGGACGCCGCCCGCGCGCTGTACGCCGGGCCGCTGCTGCCCGGCCTGAACGAGGAGTGGGTCCTGCTCCCGCAGGCGCGACTGGAAGCGCTCCGGGAGCAGCTGGACGAGGGCCGGGAAGCCGCCGCTGCCGCCGCCGCGACGGCGTGCCCGGAGCCGCGCCGCCTGCCCGAAACATTGCCCCTGCCCCTCACGCGGTTCTTCGGGCGTGACCGCGAGCTGGCCGCGCTCGCCGTTCTTCTGGGCGAAAGCCGTCTGGTGACCCTGACCGGCGCGGGCGGCACCGGGAAAACCCGCCTCGCCATCGAAGCGGCGCGAACGCCGCATCCCGACCGCCGCGCCGCGTTCGTCTCTCTGGCGGACCTGACCGACGCCGCGCAGGCGCCCGAGGCCGTTCGCGGCACGCTGCGGCTCCCCGCGCCCGCGCCCGGTTTCTGCCTGACCGAACTGGTGCGCCGGGAACTGGCCGCGCTGTCGCCGCTCCTGCTCGTGCTGGACAACGCCGAGCACCTGCTCGCGCGACGCTCCCTGGCGGATTTCGTGCTCGGCCTTCTGACCGAAGCGCCGGGCCTGACGGTCCTGGTGGCCTCCCGGCGCGCGCTGGAGATACCGGGCGAAGTCGTGGTACCCGTCGGCCCCCTGTCGATGGAGGCGCGCACGGCATTGTTCGTGGACCGGGCGCGGTCCGCGCGCCCGGGCTTCCAGGAGACGCCCGCGACCCTGGCGACGGTGCGCGACATCTGCCGCCGCCTGGAGGGACTGCCGCTCGCGCTGGAACTGGCCGCCGCCCGCGCCAGCGTACTGAGCGTCCGGGAGATCCTCGACAGCGTCGCGCGGCGACTGGATTTCCTGGCGGCGCGCCCGCACGCCGGGGGCGTCACGAGGCGGCACCGGTCGCTGCGCGCCGCGATCCGCTCGGGCGACAGAAGGTCGAAGCCCGAGCTGCAGGAGCGGTTCGCCCGGCTGTCCGCGTTCCGGGGCGGATTCACGGCGGACGCGGCGGCGGCGGTCGCCGGGGCGCGCCTCGACACGCTGGACGAGCTGATGCGCTGGTCCCTGCTGCACCCGGAGGAGCAGCCGGACGGCTCGCTGCGCTTCCGGATGCCGGAGACGCTGCGCGACTTCGGGCAGGAGTGCCTCGCCGAGTCCGACCTGCGCGCGCTTTCCCGCCAGCACGCCCGCTTCTTCTGCGAGTGGTCCGAGGAGAACCGGGCGGACGACGCGAACGGTTCGGCACCCGACCCCGCCACACGGCGGGCGTGGCAGGACGCCGAGCAGGACAACGTCCGCGCGGCGCTGACGTTCTGCCGCAAGAGCCGCCGCGCGTCGGACCGCGAAATCGGCCTGCGCCTGGTGGCCGCGTTCTGGACCTTCTGGTTCGTGCGCAACGCGGGCGCGGAGATGGAGGAGTGGGCGACCGCGCTGCTGACGCCGGATGCCGCCGAGCCGGGCGTCGCGCCGCTGGTGCGCGCGCGCGCCCAGCTCGCGCTCGGCCTCGCGGTGCGGGAGCGCGGGGAGATCGACCGCTTCGCCGCGCTGGCGGAGGAGGCGCGCGCCGTCCTGGAAGGCGGGCCGCACGACCGGCACCTGGCGTTCGCCCGGCACCTGCACGGGCTGGCGTGGGCGGACCGGCGCTGCTTCGCCGATGCCGCCGCCGCCTACGCGGGCGCGGAGTCGCTGTGGGAGCGGCTCGGCGACGCCCGGAACCACGCGGTCACCCGGCACAACCGCGCCCTGCTCGCCCTGGAGCGGGGAGACCACGACGAAGCCGAGCGGCTGATCGAGCCCGCGCTGGCCGAGTTCCGCCGGGGCGGCGAGGTCTCCTGGACCGCGATCGCGCTGCTGACGCGCGCGGGCGTGCGGGCCGGGCGCGGCGACTTCGCGGGGGCGTCGGCGGCGTGCGCCGAAAGCACCGCGCTGTACCTGCCCCTGGGGTACGCGCGCGGCGAGGCCCAGGCCCGCCGCGATTGGTGCCGCTACCTCGCGGCGCGGGGCGAGTGGGACGAGGCCGCCGAACAGGGCGAGCGCGCGCTGGCCCTGTTCCGCCAGGTGGGCGACCGCCACGGCGAGGCGACCGCCCTGCTGATCCTGGCCGACGTCGCCGCCGCCGCCGTGGAGCGATCCTCCCGGGCGCGGGTGTACCTGGCCGAGGCGGCCCGCCTGCAGGAGCGTCACCAGTGGCCCTCGGTCGCCCCGCTCCTGGCGCGCGTCGCGGCGGGCCTGGCCGCCGACTGATCCCCTTTTCTCGTTGCCATTCTCCTTTTCTTTCCTCACCTACTGGAACAGGAAGATCGGCACCGGGTTGGAGACGCCCGCCCCGGTCGTCACCGTGACGTCGCGCCGACCGGACGCGCCCGCGACCGTGAACGTGGCCCGAAGCTCGGTCGGCGACACGTAGGCGACGTCGGAAACCGTTACCGCGCCGCCGCCGGTCACCTGCACCGTGGCGAGCGCGGTGAAGTTCGTCCCGGTCAGCGTCACCGCGTGTGCGCCCGGGCCGATCTCGTTGGGCGACACGCGCGTCAGCGTCGGCCTCGTGTCGAACGTCGCGCGGACGATGGTGAACGGCGCGGCGTTGCTCGTCGTCACGCCCTGCACGACCACGATCTCCTGCGGTCCGGGTACCGCGTCGAGCGGCAGGGTGAACGTCGCGTCGATCCGGGTCGGGCTGACGACCTGGACGGCGGCGGGGTCGATCCCCGGGTTGATGCCCGTCAGGTTCAGCCGCGCCCCGGCCGCGAAGTTCTCTCCCGTGATGGTGAGCGAGACGGTGCCGCCCTGCGTGCCCGATTCGGGCGAGACGCTGGTGATGACGGGTGCGCCGCCGCCGCCCGCGGAGCCGGGCGTCACGGTGAACGCCACGGCGTTGGAGATGGTCCCGAACTGCCGGACCTTCACCTCGTGCGCGCCGAGCGCGGCCCCGGGGTCGATCGTCAGCGTGGCGATGATCTGCGTCGGGTTGATCACCCGGGCGGCGGAGGCGGTGATGCCGCCCGGAGCGTCAATCTCCGCGCCGTCCACGAAGCCGGTCCCGGTGAGGACCACGGGCACCGCGCCGCCCCGCGCGCCGGAGCCGGGCGCGATCCCGGTCAAAGCGGGCGGGTTGCCCAGGGTGACGCTGAAGCGCAGGGAGTTGGCGGCGGACTCGCCGTTCCGGGTGACCGTCACGGCGTGGTCGCCCAGGCTCTCGCCGGGCGGGATGACGAACGTGGCGGTGAGGCGGGTGGGGGACGCCACCTGGACGTTGGAGACGGCGATCTGCCCGCCGGCCTCCACGGCCATTTCTCCCGCCGCGAAGTTGGTCCCCGTGATCGCCACCGGCACCTCGGTCCCGCGCTGTCCGCTTTCGGGCGTCAGGCCGGTCAGCGTGGGCGTGCTGGCGGAGACCACGCGCAGCGCGCGCGAGTTGCTGGTCAGGTCGTCGGTAGCCACCCCGAGGTCGTGCGCGCCGAAAGTCGCGTTCGCCGAGACCGTGATTCGGGCTATGATCCGGTTGTCGGAATCGACCTCGAACCCGGCAACGGAGACGCCGGGTCCGCCGACCAGCACCCGCGCTCCCGCCTTCCGGAACCCGCGTCCCGTGAGGGTTACGGAAACGGTGACGTCCGGCGCGCCTTCGGCGGGCCGTATCACGGAGTCCGGGGTCATGCCGGTCAGCGCCAATTCGGCTTCCGGCACCTCGTAGGGGTCGTCGCCGCCTTCGCCTCCCGCGCCGCACCCCGGCAGGACGAAGAGCAGAAGCATCGACAGTAGCAACAGCAGCAGTGACCGTCGCTTCCACGCGATGGCGCGAACGGAAAGATTTGAGGTCTCCACGGGCGTTTCTCCTTATGCGCCCCATGGTACGGCCCCTGCGTCTCTCCAGCGTCTCACGGGGGTGAGGGCACCCCAGGTGAGGCACCCTACCCTCGTGCGACCTCCAGACCGCGCAGGGTGCCGGTGCTGGTGGAGAAGCGGTCGGCTTCGAGGCCGAAGCGCTGGAGGACGTTGACGAACAGGTTGGGCAGCGGGTAGTTGCGCGTGCGGTCGAAGGCGAGGTGCTTCCCGTGCTTGAAGCCGCCGCCCGCGAACAGGACCGGCAGGTTCGTCGTCACGTGCGTGTTCGCGTTGCCGAGGTTGCTGCCGTAGAGGACCATCGTCCGGTCCAGCAGGGTCTCGTCGCCCTCGCGGCGGGCCTTGAGGTCCGCGAACAGCTTGTCCAGCAGCTTCATGTGCTCGCGGTCGATGCGCTCCAACTGGGCGAGCTTGGCCGGGTTCCTGCCGTGGTGCGACAGGTTGTGGTAGCCGTCCGTGGTCGGCTCGCCCGCCGCCGTGATCGCGGGGGAGTTGACGCTGTCGAGCATCAGGGTGACGCAGCGGGTCGAGTCCGTCTCGAGCGCGAGCCGCGCCATGTCGTACATCAGGGCGACCTTCTCCATGTACGCCTTCGTGTCGGCCGGGTCGAGCGGGGGCTTCGCGCTCACGACCGGGCGGGGCTTGCTCTCCCACTCCGCCGACATCGCCATCCGCTTCTCCAGGTCGCGGACGCCGGTCAGGTACTGGTCGAGCCGCTCGCGGTCGCGCGCCCCGATGTCCTTTTTCAGGGCGCTGGTCTGCTCCGCGAGGCTGTCCATGACGCTCTGGCCGAGGGCGAGGCGGCGGCGCTGCGCCGCGACCTCCTCGGGCGAGCCGCGCAGGAACAGACGCTCGAAGACGACGGACGCCCGCTCCTCGCAGGGGATGAGGACGCCGCCGCCGGTCCAGGACAGGCTGCGCGAGCCGCGGGCGACGTTCACGCCGAGCGTCAGCGACGGGAACCGGGTCAGGTGCCCGATGCGCTCGGCGACGTACTGGTCGAGC
>DATLHN010000151.1:0-4236 GCA_035539875.1 Armatimonadaceae bacterium | reverse complement strand
CCCGTGTTTCTTGAACCACTCCAGCGCCTTTTGAAACCCGTCCCTGGCCGCCGTCTCGTCGTAGGAAGGACGGTAGTCGGCGTGGAAGGCGTGGCCCGCTTCCGGGTAGACGACGAATTCGGACTTGCCGCCCGCCGCCTTGATGGCCGCCTTCATCTGCTCCACCGTGTCGAGCGGGATGCCGGTGTCCTTACCGCCGTAGAGGCCGAGGACAGGCGCCTTGAGCTCTTTCGCCACGTCGACGGGGTGCCTCGGCTGGAGCGCGCTGGACTGCCCGACCAGGCGTCCGTACCACGCGACGCCCGCCTTCAGGTTCGGGTTGTGCGCCGAATACAGCCACACCTGGCGGCCGCCCCAGCAGAAGCCGGTGATGCCCAGCTTCGCGGTGTCCGCCTTGCGGGTGGCTTTCGCGTACGCCACCGTGGCGTCGAGATCGGTCATTACCTGCGCGTCCGGCACCTGAGAAACGACGCTGCGCTGGATCTCCGGAATGGCCGTGATCTTCGAGACCGAGCCCTGCCGGGCGAACAGCTCCGGAGCGATGGCGAAGTAGCCCTTCTTCGCGAGGCGGCGGCAGACGTCCTGGATGTGCTCGTGGACGCCGAATATCTCCTCTACCACGAGGATGACCGGGAACTTGTCGCCCTTGTCGGGCATGGCCCGGTACGCCGGGAACTCCACCCCGTCGGGACCCTTGACCTTCACTGCGCCTGCGACCAGGCCCTTCGCGTCCGTGGTGATCGTTTCCGCGGAGACCGGCTCCACCGCGGCGGCGAAACCGACCGCAAGGCCGGCGGCGACGAAGCTCCTTCGCGACAGCGTGTCCATGCCACTCTCCTTTGAATCCGTGTTTACAGGTCGGGGCGGAAGATGTCTCCCAGCGCCCAGCCCGCCAGGAACGCCACGAAGGCGACGTTACCCCCGAACAAGAATACCTGCGAACGCCCGGGATCGTACACGGCGGTCAAAAAGAGGACCAGAAACGCGACCCCGCCGAAGACCCGCAGGATCGAGTCGACGCGCGCCTCCTGGAGCGCCGAGAGTATCAGGTGCAGCAGCGCCGCCGCCCAGAACGAGAGGAGCGACAGGACGATCAGGAGCACCCCGACCGGAACCGGGTTAGCGCGCGAACCGGCGGTGAAGATCAGCTCGTCGTCGATGCGCCGGATGAACTGGGTGATAGCCATCGTCGCGCCGAGCACGAAGCCCGAGGCGGGCAGCACCCAGAGCAGGGAGTCGTTCCAGGAGGAGATGAACGGCAGGGGAGTGAGCGGGCGTAGCGGCGCCTGGCCCCCGTAGAACCATTGGTAAAGGAGCAGAAAGGCGACGAGGCTGTACCCGACCAGGGACGCGAGCAGCAGGGCGATGGGGCGCTTGTCGTTCGGCAGCGCTGCGGCGCTCGATCCGGCCGACATCCCCGCGGCTCCGGCCGGGAACGGGCGCGCGGACGAGGACGCGGTGTCGTAGCGCCGCTCCGCGCGCCCGCCGCCTCCGCGCCCGCCGCCGGACGAACGCGCCAGGCGCTCCAAACGCTCCATCACGCGCTGGTTCCGCGGGTTGATCTGGAGGGACATGGTGTACATATCCATCGCCTGCTCCGAGCGGCCCTGGAGGCGGTAGACGTCTCCCAGCACCTCGTAGCCTTCGGCCGTGCGGCGGGCGCGCAGCGACTGTTGCGCCAGGTCGCGCGCCTCCACGAACTTCATGCGGACGAGGGCGGCCTGCGCCTGCTGGACGAGGCGCATCGCCTGGTCGTTCGGGCTGCCGGCCGCGGGGCGCGGCGGGGTGGTGGACTGGGCGGGCGACCCGCCCGAGGCGGGCGCGCCGTTTCGCGGCGGCCCGGCGGCCCGGGCGGCGGCCGTTGCGGCCTGCCGCTCCGCCAGCGCGACCTCGGAGTCATAGAGCGAGCGGGCACTGCCGTCCGACAGCGTCTTGTAGGCGGCGGTGATCTCCGCGAAGCGACGGGCGGCGCCGGCGTTCCCCGGGTTGACGTCCGGGTGGTGCTGCCGGGCCAGCTCGCGGAAGCGCTTTTTTATGTCGTCCTGGGAGGCGTTTCGGGATACGCCGAGCACATCATACAGGGTGCGCTTCGGTGACGGCGGCATATCCCCCATTGTACCGCCGTTCAGCCGCCCGTCTCGTTCAGGAGGCCGGTGAAACGCCCAACGTAGAACGAAATCACGATGTATCCCACGATCAGCGCCGCGAACAGCAGCATTGCGACGCCCGCCGCGACCGCCAACTGGTGGGCCTTCGTGTCGGCCTCGGCCTCCAGGTAGTCCGCGACCTTGTTCATCATCGTGTCGAGGCCGCCGGTCTGCTCGCCCGTGCGCGCCATCTGGACCGCGATGGGCTCCAGCAGTCCGGAGCGGGCCAGGACGCCGGAAAGACCCTCCCCCGCGTTCAGCGCGGGCGCGCCCGCGAGCAGCCTCTGCCCGATGGCGCGGTTGCCGCAGGCGCGCGCCGAAATCTCTACCGCGCGCGTGATGTTGACGCCGCCGCTGTAGAGCGCGCCGAGCGCGCGGCAGAAGCGGGCCGTGGAGTAACGGCGCACCACGCCGCCGACGCCCGGAATCAGCATCTTGAAGTGGTCCCACGCCGCGCCCACGCCGGGGAACTGGTTCAGGTACCGCCCGAGCCACCAGAGGCCGAAGACGACCGCGGCCACCACCACGGCGAACGTCACCCGCGCCATCACCGCCGCGACGCCGGTCTGGCCCATTCCGGACTGGACGAAGGCGAGGATGAGGATCACAAGCCCGGCCACGAAGAGGACTATCTTCGGGTAAAGGGTCTCGCGCTTGAGCTTCCGGCGCGTCTCCATCTCGCGCTCCAGGTAGTTGGCGAGCCGGGTGCACATCTGGTCCATCATGCCGCCCAGCTCGCCCGCCCGGATCAACTCGACCTGGAGGGTAGTGAAGACGCTCGGGTGGCGCACCATGACGGACGAGAGCGGCGAGCCGCCCGCCACCAGGCTCGCCGCCTCGCGCAGCACGGAGCGCATGCGCGGGTGCCGCGTCTGGTCCGCGAGCGTGGCGAGCGCCTGCACCATGGTGACGCCCGCGTCCAGCAGCGTTGCGAGCTGCCGGTAGAAGATGGCGAGCTCCTGGAGCGGGACCGACATCAGGAAGGGCGCGATGTCGATCTTCGCCTGCGCGCCGAGCGGCGCGTCGCGCGGCGGCGCGTAGCCGGTCTGTGCGGCCGTGTGGGCGGCAGCAGAGGTCGCCGTTCCGACAGCGGAGCCGCGTACCGGCTCGATGCGCGTGGCCCACAGCCCCTGCTCGCGCAGGGTCGCGGCGGCAGCGCTCTGCTCCGTCGCCTCGATGATTCCGGAGAGGGTGCGGCCCGTGCCGTCGCGCGCGTCATACGAAAAGGTGGGCATCTAGGGTCCTTCGAACGTCCCAACGAACTGGAACATGGCCTTATAGCCGTAATACGTTCCCGCGCAGAGGACGTAACCGCCGACGACGATCAGAATGAGGACGGTGGCGCGCTTCATCGCCGCCTTCGCGTCGTCCATCGCGCGGGCGGCCTCCTCCTGGTAATACGCCGTCACGCGGTCCAGCATCTCCGCGAACTGCCCGGTCTTCTGACCGGTGACGAGCATCTGGACCGGGTCGTGCTCCAGAAGTCCGGCGGCCTGGATGGCGGCGTCCATGCCGTTCCCGCTGCGGATGACGGAGGCCGCCGCGATCAGCCGGTCGCGCAGGACCCCGTTCTGGACGGCCCGCGCCGCGCCCACGAAGGCCGGCTCCGCCGAGATGCCGGCGAGCAGCAGGCGGCGCAGGACACGGGTGAACGTGGCCACCGCGCGCATCCTCGCGAGGCGGCCCATCTTCGGGATCGCGAGGGAGAGGCGGTCGCGCAGCCCGGCCGCAGCGGGCTGCCGCCAGAACCATCCTCCCACGATCGAAAGCAGGTGCAGGGCGACGCCTACCGGGAGCCACACCGTCAGGAACTGCCGACCGACCGAGAGAAGGCCGCCGATCACGTCTCCCGAGGAGAAGACGCGGGGCAGGTTCATCAGGAGCGGCTGGGCGATGAGTACCGTCCAGAGGGACTGCCAGTTGAGCACGCGGATGACCCAGAGGTTGCCCCGCAGGGCGGCGTCCTGCTCCGCGGTAAGGGCGGACTCCTCGAAGGCGAAGGGGAGAAAGCCGCCCTGCTCCCCGGCGGCGACGAGTCCGACGGCGTTCTGCGGGAACAGGGCGGGGAAGCGGCTCATGGTCGCGGCGA